>SKKO01000092.1 GCA_007123715.1 Balneolaceae bacterium
GCGTGAAAGTTAACCATATCCAGTGCACCCACAGATACCACCTGGGGAATCCCGGCTTTTGCGGCAGCTTCAAGCCGGTGAGGGCCGGCAGAGAGAACCCCGCCGGCGATTTCATCACACCACTCGGTTGTGGTTAGATCGGCAACCGCTGTAAAATACCCGTCCCGGATCAGGCCTTCCATGGCTCGTCCGCCACTGCCTGTGGCATGAAAAATAACGGTTTCATAACCGGCCTGTTCCAGAATATCACGCACAATGGTGACATAAGGTGTGGTAACGCCAAACATGGTGGCGGCAATCAGAGGCCGGCCGGCCGATTCAGGAACGGTTTGGCTCACCATGCCGCAAATGGCTCCGGCGGCATTTGTGAGAATGGTTTTTGACAGCTTGTTGAGTCCGGCGATATCCACCACGGAGTACATCATAGTGATGTCTTTGATATCCACAAACGGGCTTACATCGGATGAAGCAAGCGTGGATACCATCAGCTTGGGTACACCAACAGGAAGTTCCCTCATTGCGGCCGTGGCGATGTTGGTACCGGCTCCGCCCCCAAGGCTCAGCACACCGGCGAACTGCCCTTTTTCGTACAGTTCAGGAACGAGCTTTCGTACTCCTTTGATCATCACGTCCACAGCCATTCCGCGATCGCCCCGGCGGCGAAGGTTTTCAAGCGTGCTGCCCCCGGCTTTGGCTGTTTCACCGGACGAAATGTCAGGTGTTATCAGAGGATCACCCAGAACACCGGTATCGATGATCAGGGTGTTGAGTCCGTGGTTTTCGATTAGATTTTTTACAAAACCGAACTCGTTACCTTTCGTATCCAGCGCACCGATAAGCAGGATGGTCTTGTTCATTTCAGGCTTTTCCAGGGCTCTTCTTCTGATACATATACCATGGAGCCTTCCAGGTCGGCCGCTGGGCCGAGGATGGCCAGAAAGGAGAGAGGCTTATCGCTTTCGTTGAATGTGGCATGGACCATTTTTTTGGGGATAAATACGGCATCACCGGCTTTCAGGGCGCGTTTTTCCTTTTCGATCCACTGTTCGGCTTCGCCTGAGAGAATATAGATCACTTCGTCCATAGTGGGATGGATATGAAACGGGTGTCCACCGCCCGGTTCCACATCCACCTGCACTACAATCAGGTCGTCGCTATCTGTAATATCGGGCCTCGAAAACCACTTGTGAATCCCCCGTTCCAGTTTTTCAACTTTGGTGGTTTTTTCGGTAAAAAAATATCCTTTCTTATCTGACATGGCGTAAATATTATGCTTTGGTAATGATTGGGTGTTAATGTTATAAAAAATATTTCAATGATTCGTAATCACCCTCCTTCCGTCATCCCTGGCCTGACCAGGAATCTCCATAAGTGAACATGGGGCTGGAACAGCACAGGCTGCTGCTCGGTGCACTTTTCACTTTTGCCTTTTCACTTTTGCCTTTTCACTTTTGCCTTTTCACTTTTGCCTTTTCACTTTTCACTTTTCACTTTTCACTTTTGTTCAGCCAGCGGATACTGTTCCGGAGCAAGGCTATATACGCCCGGTGCTGATGGGCATCGCCATCGTGGCCGAGCGTGATATTTACAATCCTGCCTTCGCCGTAATTTACCGTCCAGGCTACGGGGTACTCATTTCCGTTTCCGGGTTCAATACCCATGGCAAGGATGTGCATGTCTGTTCCTTCAGGATCCCGCTGAAATCGGTATAATTCATCCGTTATTGTAAACCGCCCGGGTACTCCTTCCATTAGCGGGTGTGACGGATCGGTTACATAAACCTCAAATTCGCCGAGTGGCGGATGGCTGCGGGTACCTCCGCCGATAAAATCGCGGTAATATTCCGGCCAGTCATCTTGCCAGTTATACCAGGTGGCTGCATGGATCAGGAGCAGTCCATTGCCAGCCCCTACAAACTCATGAATTGCAGTGTGCAGGTCAGGATCGGGCAGAGGCTGGTTATTACTCAGGTAGAGTATGTCGAGTTCACCGAGAAGCGGAAGTATGGCATCGGGATCATCGGTATAGGAAACCCTGGCGCCTGTTTCGGCGATTGTGGTTGAATCGGCCTCGTTGAACCACCGGTCGAAATCGTGGTGGTCGTGTCCGCCAACGATGAGTACGCGCGGCGAAATTGGCTCAGTTTCATCAGCCCCACAGGAGATTAAAAGGGATGAAAACGTTAACATTATCATCACGAATGTACAGTATTGGGTAAAATTTCGAATCATGATTCAGGTTATGGGTAATTAGTAGATGGTGACTAGAACCGGATTATCCGTTATGCGGGAAAAATCGTTCATAATCCCGTAAATATCAAATCATTCCAATAAAACAAGTTCTCGCTGAATGTCAAACCGTTTAAACCCATAGTCGTTTTGAATGCACAATTTTAACACGCAAGTTAGGATGTCTTTGAAATCAGATCTGTCCACTTGTGCCTATGGTAAAACATTTAAAATAATTATGAATTACCCTAACAAAGGGCTCATCTTTACACTTCGAGTACAAAAAATGAGCCCCTCGCAGCGAGATATCTCGACTTCGTCCAGGCGGAAATACGCCTTGACTACGCTACCAATGACAGATTTGTAAAAAATGCTGTTATTTGGTTTAATTCGATGTTTTTTGCCTTTACGGACACACCCCTAAATCCCCTCTCGAGAGGGGACTTTTGGACTGTCACCTTAGTAATGGTGTTGCCCGCTCAACTACGTTAAAACTTCGTAGAGCAGGCTTTTGGGCAAAATTAGTTGCTCGGGATGACAGGGGCGGTTTTTAATCAATAGGCTGCGCATAACGATTTCGCTGCGCGTTCAAAAGATGAGCCTTGAATAATTGCGAAAATATTAGGCCTGAAACCTCAGAAATAAGGATTTATTTAAAATTCTAGAACGTTTTACCATACGCACAAGTGGACAGCTGTGATTCAAAACATTCCTGATTGAGCAAGATCAATACTTGATTGCTTATTCCACAGAGACTATGACCGGATTTTCCATCACCCGGAAAAAATCGTTCATGATCCCGTAAATATCAAACCATTCCCATATAACCAGTTCTCGCTGGTTATCGGGTCGTTCTACCCAGACGTCGTTTTCAATATCCATGATGGGGGCTGGAATCACCCGGCGTTCAGCCCAGTCAGGATTTTTCAGGATTGCAACGGCTGCCATATCGAAGAGTGCACGTGATGGCGGGTTGCCGTACATGTTGTACATCTCAAACAGGTTCGCAGAATAGTCGCCCCAATTTGTGAATTCGCCTCCATGCCTCCCGATAACCGGTTCGGAAATTTCAGGGCCTAGACCGGGCATTCGGTGCAGGATCTGTGCCTGGGTAACCTTTACGGCATCAGTACCGGAAGGGTCGCCATACCGAACGGTTACAAATTCCAGAGGTACATCCATGTTCAGAAGGTAGTTCATGGATTCTTTGTCCCATACCTTGTTGTGTTCGCCGGTTTGCGGATAGTTTGAACCCAGCCATACAATCCTCACATTTTCGGCAATTGAAGGTTCTTTCAGCAGGGCAAGGGAAATGTTGGTGAGTTTCCCGACCGGCAGCAACACCAGCTTACTGTCCCGCTCTATGAGTGCCTGTTCTATGATAAAGTTCACCGCTTCATGTCCGTCAAATTCCTCCTCATGGATATACGGTCTGATTTCTTCAAATGATCCCTGGGCGCCGGTTAATAACGGGATTTTACCGTATAAATCACCGCAAAGCTGCATCACCCTGCGGGCTTCATCGTAATGGTCCTGCACGTCTGAAACAGTGAGAAACCCATCGGGTGTGCTGGTCGAATTTACGGTAACTCCCTCCACATTAAAATAATTTCCACTGAAGAGAAGGTAGGCGAGGGCGTGCTGGTCATCTACCTCGTTATTGGCATCCGTATCAAAAATTACGTCGATTTTGGGTGCAGGTTCTGCAGGGTGTACCCGGAATTCAACACATCCGGTTGCAGTGAGCAGTAGCGCAAATAGTGTTATGAAAGCTGATACTTTGTGATGATTCATAGCTGGATTATTAAAGTTAGTGTTGACTTGGAGTCGTCAGTCGAGTCGTTTCGAAGTGATCGTAATTTTTATAGAAGGTACGATATTCAGAGTAACTCGACTGACGACTTTTTGTGTTTGGTTCTGGTTCTGGAGTCGTCAGTCGAGTCGTTTCGAAGTGATCGTAATTTTTATAGAAGGTACGATATTCAGAGTAACTCGACAGACGACTTTTTGTGTTTGGTTCTGGTTCTGGAGTCGTCAGTCGAGTCGGTCCGGGATCATCATAGTTATCGTAAAAGGTACGATATTCAGGGAAATTCGACAGACGACTTTTGGTGTTTGGTCCATGGCCTGGAGTCGTCAGTCGAGTCGGTCGGGGATTATCATAGTTATTGTAAAAGGTACTATGTTCAGGGAAATTCGACAGACGACTTTCGGCGTTTGGTCCATGGCCTGGAGTCGTCAGTCGAGTCGTTTCGAAATGAACGTAATTTTTGTAGAAGGTACAATATTCAGAAGAACTCGACTGACGACTACTACTACACCCCCGCATATACAATCAATGATAATCCTGTGAAAAAAAGAATAAACATCCATGTGATCAGTTTGTTGGTGCCGGCGGGCGCATTGGCAAATTCCTTCCATACAAACACTCCCCACAACGCGGCTACCATGGTTGCGCCCTGGCCAAGTCCGTATGAGATGGCAAAACCGGCACGTTCGGCAGCAATAATACTGAACGACATTCCGATACACCAGATAATGCCTCCCAGGATACCGATGGAATGCTCCCTCACAGCACCATTAAAATAATCGCCATAGTTTAATGGTTCGCCTTCAATCGGTTTTTTCATGATAAAGGTATTGAACAGAAAATTGCTGGCCAGGATACCGAGTGAAAAAACAAAGACCGCGGCATATGGCGCCATAAATCCGGGTTCGGGGTTGGTGAAGTCGGATACCATCGACCGTGCCACGAAGTAATAGAACAGTGACATAAATGCGCCCCCCGCGATGGACAGAATGATCCCCTTTGCGGGTACTTTTTGTGCTACCAGCGCTTTTTTCTTGTGTGCAATGGATGTAAGAATAATGGCTCCTGTTACAAGCGCCACTCCCAGGAAAAGCCAGATCGGATCGCCATGAGGGGTGGCGATATAGTTGATTAATACGCCTAATACCAGGGCCAGGCCGATCCCCACTGGAAAGGCCACCGCCATTCCTGCTACGGAAATGGCAGCCACAATGAGGATATTGGCAAAGTTAAAAATTACCCCTCCCAGGAATGCGCTGCCCAGGTTGGCGGCATCGGCTTGCAGCAGGTCGGCAATAAACGGCCTGCCGTCGTCACCCATGCTTCCGAGAGTAAAGCCAAAGAGCAGTGATAAAAGTACGATACCCACCACATAATCCCAGTAAAAGAGCTCAAACCGCCAGCTCTTTTCGGCAAGTTTTTGGGTATTGGCCCATGAACCCCAGCACAGCATGGTGATCACACAAAAGATGACAGCAACGGTATAGGTGTCGATGATAAACATGGCGGTTGATTTAAGGTTAGTTTTTACTCCATAATGGATTCAATTTGAAATAATGCCACGGAAACACGTAAAAGCACGGAGAATTCCGTGTTTCCGTGGCATTATTATTGAGTAGTTTAGGTTGCACGAATTCAGTATTTCGCACGCAATTCAACATAGATCAGAAATATTTCAATGAATTCAATTATGCTCTTTTACTTCCTCAATGAAAGGAAGCGATGCCTGTGCGCCGGCGCGGGTCACGGCGATGGAGGATGCACGGTTAGCAAACGTAACCGCCTTTTTAAGTGCTATTCCGCTTCCGAGTGCTACAGCCAGGGCACCGTTAAAGCAGTCGCCGGCAGCCGTGGTATCCACCGGTTTCACGTTAAAAGCGGGAACTGTCCCCTTCCATTCGTCTGAAAACACATACGCGCCTTTGGATCCCATCGTAATAATGGTGATTTCGATCCCTCTTTCTTTAAAGATAGCTGCCGCCTCCAAAGCTGATGCTTCATCCGTTACTTTTATACCAGTTAAAAGCTCGGTTTCACTTTCGTTTGGGGTAATCATATAGAGGTATTCATAAAGTTCATCCGGTAAATTGGCTGCCGGTGCAGGGTTCAGGATGACCTTAACTCCGGCCTGATGTGCTTTTTTTGCTGCATATACTACGGTATCGATCGGTACTTCAAGTTGCATGAGCAGGATGTCGGCGTTCAGGATCTGCTCCAGTGAATTGTCAATATCTGCGCGGTTCAGGTTCATATTGGCACCCGGCGCAACCACAATGCAATTTTCACCCTTTTCATCAACGATGATCTGTGCCACTCCCGAAGGAGTGTTCTCATCCTTTGTAACCGCCGACACATCAATTCCTTCCTTTTGGATATTATTAACAGCCTCAATTCCGAAGATATCGGCCCCCACTTTTCCGATGAACGTAACATCTCCGCCCAGCCTTGCCGCCGCCACGGCCTGATTCGCCCCCTTGCCGCCGGCATTCATAAGAAATTCACCCCCAAGAATGGTCTCCCCCGGAGCCGGAAAATGAGAAGTCATCACAACCATATCCGTATTCGAACTCCCAATCACCGTAATTTTTGATCTATTGTCCATTTACTCCATCC
>SKKO01000375.1 GCA_007123715.1 Balneolaceae bacterium
CTTCCGGAGTGTCTTCCGGCTTCCCTTATGAAAACCGGAAAACCTGGTTTGACACTATCTGACAGAATCTCATGAATTTTGTATGCCCTGAATTGATTATATCCAAGATGATAAAGTGTTTCAAGCAATTCATATCGATCTAATACCTTTTCAGGGTGATTCATAATGATGAAGTCTGATCCAGCTTTTTGAAGCTGTTTGCTCAATTGTAAACCGACTTCCTTCTGAACATTGGTAAGAACACCGTAACCTGTAAATATATAGATTCCGGGTTTCAGTTTTTGCTTACGGTATAAATCATGATAAGCAAAAAAACTTAGCGATGATGATTGATCTGAATGGAGACGATTTTTCAAATTTTGAAAAATCCATTTTTGTTTCCAAGGCACAATAAAATTAAGCATACAATTATTATCCGAGATAAATTAAGCTTTTTATCAACATTTATAATTCATGGCCTACTGAAGCTTCCGCAACTAATGATGATTCGGAAGAGAACCGCGACACAAGCGTTGCTACACTCATATCCTCCGTTACATTGGCAACTGTTTTGAAAATATCAGGTATCGCATCCACAGTGCGCAATAATACCACCCCCTCAACAGGGATTCCAAGGGCAATATTTAGAGGAAGAGATACAAAAAAACCTCCGCTCGGAATTCCTGGCGAGCTGAAACTTGTAGGTATATATGCCATAAAAAAGACTGCTATTGCCAGAGGTTCAAGTGGAATTCCATAAAGGTGCGCAAGAAAAAATACCTGCAATGGACCTGAAACAGCCTTATTGATTTTAAACATTGAAACCGCAAGAGGCATAACAATTCCAACCACTTCTGCCGGCAAGCCAAGCCGATCACGCGCACCTTCTATAAGTGCCGGCAAACAAACCATTGAAGATCTTGTACCTACAGCCATTACTTGTGCAGGAGCAGATGCACGGGCAAATTTTGAAAAGGATACTCCTCCCAGAATGGGAGTAATAATGTATAGAAAAAGAGTCAGCAGAATCAGTAATCCGCAAAACAACATAACGAAATATGCCAGTGCAGCAAATAAATCGAGACCTGCACGCGTAGCCATTGCAAAAACAAGAATAAAAACAGCATAAGGCATCGCAAGAAGAATCCATCGAATCAAAACATGCAGTGTTTCAATAATAGCATTAAAAAATTTAATCAAGGGTTTGCGATGGGTATCAGAGATCCTTGAAATGGCAAGCGCAAATAATAAAGCCGCCACAAACAGCGGAAGTATATCTTCATTAACGGCAGCACGGAAAATGTTGGATGGAACGATATAGGTTATTGCATCTCCCCAACCTGTTGATGGAACTGCATCTCTGGAGATTGTGGGAGCTTCTATAACATCACTTTGAAGAGCTTCTCTAATTGCGGGAGTGACCTCAAACTGAGCAACCAGAGGTGGTACTATGATTATCATTAGCGCCAGGCCAAGGCCAAGATATACCAGGTGTGCAAATACGGCCCCGCCACCAACCCGAAACGTAGATTTGATTTCAGAAAAAGATGCTACCGATATGATTATGTATGATATCAATAGCGGTACAACGAGCATTCTTAGTGAATTGATCCAAAGCGTACCAAGAGGCTCAAGAATCGTTGACAATGAGAATAAAAAAATTATGCTGCCCTGCTTGGCAATAATTCCCAAAAGCAACCCAAGAAATAATGCCCCGAGAGAACCTGCAAGTAAATAATTTTTTGGTAGCCTGATTGTATTCATTACATACTAAGGCGAATTCGTGAATAAATAAATCTGCCGTCAAATCCTGTAGGAGAAAATGAATAATACTGAAATATCCCGTTATTGCTTTCATTCTGATACGTTTTATCAGGATAAATATCAAAAATATTATTTGATCCGAGAGCAAGGTTTACATGACTGCTGATGCGATATGAAATCTCCAAATCAGTAATGAGTTTCGCACTGAATACCTGATCATCATCTTCATTCCTTCTTAACGCCTCTATTTCACCAAAGCGAACCGACCTTATCAGGAAACTCCAGTTACTCATTGAGTAATTGGCTAACAAATTTACTGTACTGCGTGGTTGTCCCACCTCATATCTCCCGACTTCAACTCTACCAAACAAGGGCGTTTCTGTTAATCCCAATAATGCTGCCGGAGTCTGGATTTTATCTTTATTGGTAATTTCTGTCTGATTAAAATTAATGCCAGCTGTAAGTGATAAAGATGATTGTTCAAATAATTCAAATGTATAACGGGCAATGATATCAATTCCATTTGTTTCTGAATCAACAGCGTTGGTAAAATATCGGCCCCCATTTGCATTGATTCCACGTGCTTCAAGAAATGCCGGAATTCCGCCACCAAGAAAATTTTCAGTCATAACAACCCTGCCATTTATTGATATTTGATATATATCTGCTGTAAGCAAAAAATTTCCTCGTTCAAAAGTTATACCTGTACTAAAGTTTACAGAGGTTTCCGCATCGAGAGGCTGGGCTCCCATTGCAATGGCCTGCGGGGAATTTACAGGAAATGTCCCCACTTCGTATGGAATCCCCTCTCTGAAAGTAGTTGCAATAGATGTAAAATACGATTGTGCAAGAGAAGGTGCCCTGAAGCCAGTGCTAATGGCACCCCTCAATGAAAAGCCATTCATTATTTCATAGCGTGTTGCAAATTTTCCGTTTATGGTATTACCAAAATCACTATAACTCTCAAACCTGCCTGCAAGTGCTACTGTCCATTTCTCCAGGATATCTGTTTCAAGGTCTGCATAGGCCGAAAAACTGAACCGGTTTTCATTTTGCTCATTTCTTGGAGAGTATCCCGGAAATACCTGAGAACCGGCCGCACCGCCCATTCCTCCATCCGCATATGAAGCAGCTTCGCCCCTAATAATCCTGTAAAGTTCATAACGGAATTCGGTACCGATTGCGATACTTAGTGGCTGAGCAGTACCAATATTTGCAGTTCGAACCCAATCAAGGTTCGTAGTAGCCTGGTCAAAAGACAATGTACCGGCCCTGAACGTAGTTGGGCTGCTGATACCCATAGACCTGTTTAGAGAATTGGTTACCCCGTAAGTAATGGAATTGTGTCCATAAACCTGACTGAGATCAAAGTTCCATAAACCTGCCGACCCTTTTATCCCCGCAGCAACTGAACCATCATATATGTTAGTGGTTATAAGAGGTAAAAACCCATCAGGGTAAAATTCCGGAATATTCCTGTTATCCCGTGCCTGCCTGTAAAACCCTCCGGATTCACCTTCTCTTAAACTGATGCCCCCAAAACCGTACATATGGATATTATCCGTGATTTCCATCCTGCCATTAAAATACCCACTTACATCAAGCAACTCACCTGAACCGTAACGATGATTATTCCGATTAAATGTTCGTTCTCTCGGATCCGGGGAACCATTTTCCAGAGCCGGGTAATTCAGCCTGGGATCTAAACCCGAGCGGTTAGTTCTGCCCTTATCACGATATTGTCCGGCGATATACAGACTGCCGTTATTTGGCAATCTGAATCCATACCCTGCATGAAGGTTAATGGTTTTCCCGTCTGATCTCCAGACATTTTCAACTCCGGGATAATACTGTAAACTCTGAAAAGCAGCCGTTTGAGAGTTCACACCACCCGCTGGCAGAGACTGGCCAGGTGAGTATCCCCTTTCCTGGTAACTGGCATGCTGCCCATAAGAAAAAGAGGCATCCAAACCTTCACTTTCCTTTAGTATAATATTGATTACACCAGCTATAGCATCTGACCCATATTGTGCGGCAGCACCATCACGAAGCACTTCAATTCGTTCGATCATGTTGGCAGGAATAGCGTTAAGATCTACACCCGTGGCACCCCTGCCAACTGTTGCGTTAACATGCAAAATTGAACTGGTATGGCGGCGCTTGCCGTTAATCAGTATTAACGTCTGATCAGGGCCAAGTCCGCGAAGAGTCGCAGGACGAACATGATCACTACCATCAGTAATGGATGATTCTGGCGAATTAAATGAAGGAACAAGAGCACGCAAAATTTGGGTAGTTTGAGTGAATCCGGTTGCCTGTATCTCCTGCGCACTAATCACATCTACGGGTACAGCAGATTGAGTTACAGAACGGCCATCTCCCCTTCTGGAACCTAGAATCACGACTTCATCACCTCCAATCACGGCCCTTCTCAGAATAATATTCTCCGTTAAGACTTCATCGGCAGCCAGTGCTATAGACTTGCGAACGGTTTGATAACCAAGAAAACTTACCTGCATGATATATATTCCGGGCACAGCTGAAATGGAATAATTCCCGTTTACATCGGCAGATGTTCCGATTGTAGTTCCATCTAAGAATATCGTAGCTCCCGGCAAGGGGCTGCCTGTAATGTCAGTAACGGCACCTGTTACTCTACCGTGTTCCTGTGCAGCCAGAAAATCAGGAATAAATAAAATGATAATGACTGGCAACAGTTTTTTAAAAAAAGACAGGGTATACCTGCATTGGTATGGGAATAAATTCATCGATAAATTTTTTGTTGCTGAAAAAAGAAAACAATATTACTGAACAGGTAGTTGTAATCAACTGAGCACACAATAGTAATGAATATTTTTATATAGCCTGTATAAGAAAAACCAAGTGATACTCATTAAAGGATTACCAACGTCTAAGCCGAAGGTATGCCGTTGGCGATGGGCCTGCGGAAAGCTATGGGTTGTTTACCCTGCTATTTCATGATCCATGGCATATTTTGAATCGTACTTAGGTTTCAACGTTTTCATGATGAAAGCCCTGAAAAGTTGAAATTTTTATCTGCTCAATACAAACGAATCTCATCTATTTACGTCTAACAATAAGATGTCAAACCTTTCACCTAATTTAACAAATCAGAGGCATCAAATGTACACATATCAAAAAATTTGGATCATTGTAATAGGAATCGTAATTACTTGTATAAACCCGGTTTTTGCACAAAAAGGAATTGGCAGCCAAACCGGTTTGGGTCAGGAATCAGAAAAACCTGTAATCATAGCAATAACCGGTGAACTGATGGGAATGAAGACCGGGCCATGTGAAAATACAACGGGTGATGCATACATCGGTACACACCTGTTTGTAAAAAAAACCGGTACTGAAAATCTCTTGAATATTCATCTTGGCGCAGCTTATGCCATGGAATCAATGATATCACGTCTTTCTATCGGGTACATGATTGAAATGCAGGTATTCCGGACAGAAGCGATGGAAGCCGATCATTATATCGCAAAACAAATTACCGCAAATGGATATACGATGCAGCTACGTGATGAAAATCTAAGGCCGTTTTGGGCTGGTGATTCTTTTGCACAAAGAGGAAAAAGAAGTGATATTCGCCGCAGAGGTAGGTGGTAAAACCTCACAAATTTCACTGATTTTTTTTGTTGATACGGAAACACGGAATTGTACTGATAACTCCGTGATCCTCCGTGCTTCCGTGGCAAATTATCAGGATCTGATCTTAACTGACAATCTCACTTCACAAGCGTCATCTTTTGAACAATCGACGTACTTCCACTTACAAGGCGGGCAAGATATATTCCGCTGCTGAGCGAGTTCGCGTTAAATGAAATGGTAAATATCCCGGGCCTGTGAGCTTCTTCATCAACAAGCCTGGCAACCTCCCTTCCCAGTATATCATAGACACTGACCATTACACCTGCTTCATTTGGAACTTCATACGTTAAATTTGTAGAGGGATTAAATGGATTGGGGAAATTGGGCCGCAATTCAAACCTGTCGGGCAGGCCGGTAAAACCATCATCCCCCACTTTAAAAAAGACATTGGTTTCTGCAGGTTCCAGCTCTTTAGATGTATAAATTCTGAACTCGGAGGGTGCAAGGGTAAATGTAACAGAGGTTTCATTAAATTGTTCTGACGTGCCGGTTATAAATTCAAACCATTCACCACTATTCGAAAGGTTTGTACTCACATCGCGGACATCCACACCAAAGTTTCCGACAATCAACACATTCATATCATCGTGCTGAAGCCGTATCCATTTTGCATCACCACTCAGAGATGAAGAAAAGTCAGTCTCACGGCTCGTAAAAACCGGACTGGAGTTTCGCAAACGCACCAATTCACCCCACGACCGGTAAAGCCGGTACCTGTTTTCCTCTTCATAATAATCCCACCGGATGGGTTTTTCTGCTGTACGTCCGGGATCAGCTGAACGGCAGTCTCCATCACTGCCATCACCTGGTTTCACGCATTCACCATCATTCCAGCCGTAACCAAGTTCACCAAACTGCCACAACATTTTAGGTCCGGGTATTGTAAAGAAAAATGCACCGGCAAGTTTCATTCGCTGTAATGCCGTATCGAGATCCCGGACGTCATGAATCTCCCTGTTACTCTGATTCCCGAATGCCCTTGTTTTGTGCATGATCCACTGTTCATCATGGCTTTCCATATAACCCACTAAATGCGGGTTCTGAAATTGCCTGTTTCTGAAGTAAATGCCCGACATGTCGGAATTACCTCCCTGATTCCAGCCCATCACACCTTCAGAATAATTATAGTTGTGATTTCCCCAGAGCAGCATACCATACAGCTCAAGTTCTCTCTCTTCACTGTTAGCCGCAAAATGTTCAAGGATGATATAGGCATCCTCATCATA
>SKKO01000035.1 GCA_007123715.1 Balneolaceae bacterium
AAAATCTTCTTGTTAGCTTGAATGCAGATGTACAACAAGTATTGATTAACGACTTAAATGAAGGTACGTTTTTTGCACAGATTCATTACAAGAACAACGGAGAAAGTATTGAGCTCGATGCCAGGCCGAGTGATGCCATAGCTCTTGCCATTCGTTTCAATGCCCCTATCTTTACGACACCAAAAGTATTGGATGAAGCAGGAATTATTACAGAGGATGCCACGTCTAAAACTGAAAAGAAAAGAGCCGCCGAGAAACCAGTTACTGAATTATCACAGCTAGAAATTCTTGAAAATGAACTTCAAATGGCCATAGAGACCGAAAATTATGAAAAAGCAGCTAAAATCAGGGATCAAATAAAAAAACTGAAAGGCTGATTTGAATATTACGTCAACGCCATTTTCAGACTTGCCTTTTTCCAGGCTATTTCAGGATTATACCTCAAACTTCAGCCGGTTAGCTGATTTTTTTGATACGAATCCATTTTCTGAATTAGAAACGGAAAAAAAAATTAATACCTATTCATTTCAAGGCAACAGAAAGGAATCTGTCGGGTTTCTGACGGAATTTAATCGGCTATTTGATGCTCAGGATGAGGTATATCAGTCCATTAAAAAACTTGAAGATGAGAGTTCCTGTACGGTTGTTACCGGGCAGCAGCTTACAGCATACGGCGGACCCTTATTCACAATTCTGAAAATAATTACCACGATTCATTATGCAAGTATTTGGGAAAAAAAATATGGAAGGCCTTTTATTCCTGTTTTTTGGCTGGCTGATGAAGACCACGACTTCGAAGAAGCCGCCACCATAGGTTTGCCGGAGGGTGATGACCTTAAGAAATTATCTGTAGGTGCAGATCATTCAAACTATCCAAGGGTATCTGAGATTATGCTTGGAGATAGTTTTGAAATATTTCGCGATAAGGTGAAAGGTTATTTAACTCAAACTGACTTTTCCAGCCAATTGTGGGATATACTTGATGATTCGTATCAGGAAGGGGCTACATATTCTGAAGCATTTGGAAAACTAATTCTTAAAATGTTTGGGAAATTCGGGTTAGTATTGGCTGGAACTAATACAAATAGTTCAAAAAAAATTCTCCTCGAACCTCTATGCCTGAGTATTGAGAAATCATCTGAGGCTTTTGAGGCACTAAATAAAAAATCGCGTGAATTAGAAGATCAGGGTTATCACAAGCAGGTACATGTTCAATCATCAAATTTATTTTGGATAGATGATCATGGGAACAGGGAAAAAATTACTCATTCCAATCAATCCTGGTATATAGAAGGCAAAGATATTTCATGGACCGATACAGAACTGACACATTCGATTCAACAAAATCCAAACAGATTTTCACCCAATGTATTTTTAAGGCCTATAACACAAAACTATTTATTACCATGTATTGCATATGTAGCGGGGCCAAGTGAGCTTGCTTACTATGGGCAAATGAAAGAATTTTATCGAGTATTTAATTTGGATATGCCGACTCTAATTCCGCGGTACAGTGCAACAATTATAGAGTCTGGAATTGAACGGATAATCGACAAATTACCCTTCGAGAATCATCAATATAATCAACGAATTGAAGATTTAGAATCTGCATATATCGCAAAAGCAGATACTCCGGATATTGAGTCGATTTATAAAAACTGGAAAAAATCAGCAGAGCAATGCTCTGTTGAAAGTAAAAAAGCCATATCCAAAATTGATCCAACGCTCGAGGGAAGCGTGGAAAGAGTCATAAACATCTTTTTTAATGAATTGGATAAATTAAAAGGAAAAACCTACCGCTCGGTTAAAGAGCAGGAAAAAACACAAATCCAACGGCTCAGGCGAATACAAAGCAGTCTTTATCCGAATGGAAACCTTCAGGAAAGAGAGGTGGCATTTATCTACTTCATGAATAAATATGGGTTTGATATCTGGCAGGATATTCTCGCTGAACTTTCTGAGCATACCCCCCAAAGCCATAAGTGGATTCATCTTTGAAAGAATTAAATACTCAGAAAAAGAGTGCACTTCGAAAACATTATCTTATGCTTCGGGAAAATCTTCATGAGGATTATGTTCATAAGGCAAGCACTTCTATAGCCGAAAAGCTTTTTACTATACCTGAATTTATAAATTCGGATGTTATACACTGCTATGTTTCAATACCTGGAAACAATGAAGTAATTTCTGATATCATAATTCACAAATGTTTCGGGATGGATAAAATCGTGATTATCCCAAAAGTAGCAGGCGATGGATTGTTGACCCATCATCAAATTGAATCATTACAAAAACTTGAACCAAACGAATGGGGCGTACGGGAACCGGTTGAGGAAAAGGAATGGCCTCTTTCCGAAATTGACCTTGTAATTGTACCTATGGTGGCAGGAGACGGTTATTGTAATCGTTTGGGCTATGGTAAAGGATATTATGACCGATTTCTGGCGCTGACGAACTGCCCTAAAATTGGCTTGCTATTTGATTGTCAGTTACATTCAAATACACTGCCAGTTGATACTTTTGATATCAGGCTTGATCGGATCATTACAGAAAAAAAGGTTATTTCGTAATTTTCCGAAACTGCCCAGAATTCTTTTCGTACCATTGATCATACCGGATTAAATTAATGCTTGTAATACCAATTTTATAGAAGAGAATCCCATTATGGAAAAAACACTGAATATTACAGACCAGGAACTCCACACAACACTGCA
Source organism: Balneolaceae bacterium (assembly GCA_007123715.1). Lineage (GTDB taxonomy): Bacteria > Bacteroidota > Rhodothermia > Balneolales > Balneolaceae > Rhodohalobacter. The sequence continues at coordinate 2,715 of SKKO01000035.1, forward strand.
TGAATTTCTGGAGGAAAAGGAAAAAAAGCCAAAGAAAAGTATTTGGAATATCTCAACAATTACAGGGCTTGTTCTGGTATTTATCTCGGCAGCTTTTATCGGGCATACCATCGGTACAGAAGTACTGGGATTCAGTTCATTTCCGCTTATGAATACGTTGCTAAAAGTAACGCCTTATATTGGTGGGGCATTATTATTTATGATCATTTTGACGATGTTCAAAAAATCGAAAAATGAAAAAGTCAATGAAAAAATTGAACAGGAGAAAGTTAAAGAGACTTATGACAAACTGGATGAGTTTTTATATAAGGATAGCAGTTATAAGTCAAAAAAGGGTCAAAAGTCTGGAAAAAAGTACAGCAGTTTTGATGTAACAGAGGTGCATAAATTGATGCGCTCGCGTACTGACAAAAAGATTTCTGGTGTATGCGGAGGGCTTGCGAAATATCTCGGAATCAGTTCAACAATAATTCGTATCATTTTTGTAGCAGCTCTTTTCCTTGGTTATGGGAGCTTTATACTTGTTTATCTGGCCATGGCTATCGTAATGCCCAAAGAGCCGGTATCTGCAATGGATGACTTTAACTAACCCATACTTATTTTGCTCATTACATTTGAAGGTATAGACGGTTGCGGTAAATCGACCCAAATTGAGCTTTTGAAAAATTACCTGGATACGCTTAAGGTGGTATACGTTGTATTCAGAGAACCCGGAGGAACTGAAATTTCTGAGAAAATTCGTTCTTTACTACTTCATGATACCGGTGAAATGGATCCGGTTACCGAGTTGCTTCTTTTCTCCGCTGCAAGATCTCAATTGATCAGGGAAAAAGTAATACCTCTCCTAAATGAAAAGAAGATTGTGATTCTTGATCGTTTCTATGATTCTACAACTGCCTATCAGGGATACGGTCGTGAATCTGCAGATCTCGACAGTATTTTTAGCCTGAATCGCCTGGCATCCCACCAATTAACACCAAATATAACCTTTTATCTGAGAATAAAACCTGAACTGGCTGCCCTCCGCACACAAAATACACTTAAAGACCGAATGGAACGGTCAGGTACTGATTTTTTCAATAAAGTATCAGAGGGTTATGATGAGCTTGCCACAAAAGAAGAACGTATTTTTACCATTGATGCTACAAACTCTGCAAACAAGATACACCGGCAGATAATTGAGCTTATCGGGGATCTTCAACAATATCAAGCTGAGGCTTAAGCCAGTAAAAAAGGGCCGGTAGGATAAAGAGATCGGCAAACAGGGCCGAAAATATGGTTGAACATACCAGTATTCCCATCATAGCGGTTGAAGTAAACGCACTGGTAATCAACGTCCCAAAACCGGCAATCAGAATTACACTTGTTACGATTATGGCCCTCCCGGTTCGAATTGTGGTAGCGGTAATTGCAGGCATCATGGCCTTTCTTCGAAGATATTCTATCCGGAATCGAGCCAGGTAGTGTATGCTGTCATCCACAGCAATACCGAGTGCTATAGTAAATATCACAGCTGTTGAAGGTTTGATATCAACACCCAAAAATCCCATGATACCACCCACAATTACAAGCGGAATCAAATTTGGAACAAGTGCAATGATAATGAGCCTGGAATTTTTAAAAAGAAGTACCATGATCATGGTAATTGCCGTAAGGGCGAGTAAAATACTCCAAACAAGGGAATAGACAATTTTTTCAGTGAGATCTGCACTTAATATGGTTGTCCCTGTAATAATGGTATTTTCTTCGGGGAATATTTCATTAATGATAATATTTATCTCATCACGGATTTCATTAATACGCCTGGAACCTGCATCCTCGGTGAAAGCTGACAGCCTCATTTTCTGATAATTAAAATCGACAAGGCGGTAAAGCTCATCAGCCTCGTTCAACTCTAAAAGCAGCATATATTGTGCTATTGCTTCGTCTGTTTCAGGTAATTCTGCATAAGAATATGATTGTTCCGAACCCATTACCCTGTGAACTTCTTTAAGCAGGGTGTGAATGCCAACAACCCGGTGAATTTCAGGAAATTCGAGAAGTTTTTCTTCAAGCAAAGCTGCTTTGTGAAGCATTTCCGAGGTCAGAACACCATCCGGAACGTTTGTGTCAATAATGAATTCCATCGGAAATTGCGGAGAGATATTTTCAGAGAAAAATCTGCTGTCGCGCATAATTTGTGTATCCTCACCGATATCATCGAAAACACGGGCATTCACATCCAGAGATTTCATCCCAAAAAGAAAAATACCGGTAACAATAAAACCGAAAAACAGTATAGATCTGTAATGCAATCTGTTAAAAGCAGCAACTTTTGTTAGCCATACATAGAGGTAAGGATAAAATGTACCTGAATGGGTATTTACCACTTTTTTTCTTCTTGAAAGACGTAGTGCCGATGGGAGGAAAATGATTGTGACGAGATAAGCAATCAAAACGCCAACGGCTGTATAGATGCCAAATTTTTTCATCGGCATCACTGTACTGCTTAATAATGATGCAAATCCTATGGCTGTGGTTACACTTGTAAGAAATGTCGCGTTACCGAGTGTTTTCAACATTTCAATTATTGATGGCCGTTTTCCCATTCCGCTTTCACGGGCGTCATCGTATTTGGCAATCATATGAACAGCATCCGCAACGCCTACACACAATAATATTGGGGCAATTGTACTGCTCATTATTTCAAGATAACCACCGGTAAGCTGCATGATTGCGATTGTGAAAAGCAGGGTAGTCCAGACGATAATCATTGGAAAAAGTATCCCCCAAATGGTTCTGTACATATACCATAGAAGCATGATAATTAGTAAAGACGAAATTGAAATGTACATTACAATTTCACTGTTCAGCATATTTACGTATTGATTTCTGAAATAGGGGATACCGGATATGTGAAAAGTATAATCATGACTAAAATCTGAAAGGATTTCATTTGTTGATGAAATAATCCGGTTCCGGGCGGGATATGAATTGTGATCTTGATTGATCACCATAACTACCGATGTGGCTGTTCCCTCTTTATTCAATAAAAAACCCTGGAGTAAAGGCGACCTTGTCATTTCCACGCGCAATTGATCATAATCAGCTTCAAGCAGCTGGTTGTAATCAAGAAATGGATCAAAATTCAGGCGACCGTCAACTTCACTGATGTCCTGTGCAGTCCATATCGATAACACATCATCCAGGTATTCAATTTCGTTTAACCTGCTGGAAATCTGAAACAAATCGTTCAGAACTTTATGGGAGAAAAGTGAATCACTTTTAAAGCCAATAATGATGGTGTTATCGTCTCGTCCAAATTCCTCCTCAAGAATTCGATATTGCTGAATAACAATATCCTGATCCGGGTAAAAACCTTCAAGGTTGAAATCTGTTCGTATGTTTGTAGCTGGATAAATTGCTGAGATAGCGAAGATTATCAGACCAAATATTACAAGTCTCGGATAGGCTAAAATTATTTCACCAAATCGTTTCACGTAAATGAATTAATGGATTTAATATAGTGCAGACCATGAAACCTATTCCGGCTGAATTGAATTCCTATTTACTAAAAAAAGTATGCGAGGCGTGTAAAAATGAAACTATTTTCGCGGAACCTGTTAAAACTAAAGTGTCCATAAAATGGGTTAACCGAATCACCGCCAAAAAGGTTACTTCCCAAAGAGAATTCAAATCCATCTGAAATTTCATATGTACCCTGTAATTGGAACCAAAAATCTTCCGCGTAAATATTATATCGTGAAAGGGTTAAAATTCGTAGTCTGTCAGCTGCAAAATTTCGGGTTACAAATACAGAGGCATATGGAAAAATCCTTTGTGGAAGTATCTTATCTTCATAATCAAGAATGGCCTCAATATAAAATTGTGCGCCAATCGCAGTATTGTGCCAGTTCGTTTCAA
>SKKO01000074.1 GCA_007123715.1 Balneolaceae bacterium
ATTGTTTTGAGCAAATAAACCGGTACAGAACGTTCAAACCCGGGTTATGCATTGCTCAAAACAGGATTAAAGCGTTAAAACAGTTACGGCATTAGCGAACAGCAAAAAATTCATGTGTTAAAGCTCCGCTTTTTTTCGGGACAACAGGTGGCAGTGTTCAGAAACTGCCGAACGGGTTGTAAGTATGCTGTTAGTTGTTGCCTGTTTATTAAACCAAAGCAAATAAGTCTGCATCACTACTATTGAATGCTGGGCGCACCTTCAAAAATTCTTTCATAGCTTCAACAGCCTTAACATCCATTTCCTTTCTATTCTTCCCAATATGTTTTGGAACACCTTGTGAAGTCACAAAACTCACATTATAAATTTCTTTGGGATCGAGATGTTTATCGCTAAAATAAATTTCCTGAATGCGGTTTCCCACCGGATTTTCTATGCGAAGATTTATTCGTAAACCTGCACATCTTTTAACATATCCGCCCATCTGCTTCATCGGATCTTTTGAGAATGTCCGCTCCAGGTTTTCTTCCAGCATATCAATAATTTCTTGTCCGGTTAAATCTACTGTGGAAACAGGTGGATTAACTGGAATGATATTGTACAAATCGTCTTCAGTGATATCACCACTGCGGATAGGTGCGCCATAACGCCATCCATTTGAAAATGAAATTTTAGTGCCACTTATATACATAATAGAATTCAACAGCAAATTGTCCATAGATGAATTCATAGTATCATACCGGTGCAATGTCAATTCTGTACAACCGAGCACATTCTTTCTTACAATTTGATACGGTTGTAAAATACCATCAATTATTTTTTCCATTTCCGTATCAGGAGAAATATGCTGTGTTACTTTTAATAAGTGGTATTGATGACCCGCAATCTGTTTATCCTCGACATTTAATTTTAAATGGCCCAGAAATGACCCATGGCAACCGCACTGAATAACTATCGTTTTATTGACTAATTCTGGTTTATATAACCGGTTATGTGTATGAGCACTCAGGCAAATATCTATGCCATCTACTTTCTCAAGCATGTGCATATCCTGAGGAAATCCATTGTGTGATAATAATATGATAATATCAACTTTGTCACTCTTGAGCTGTTCTATGTATGAAGGTAATTCATCCATTCCATTGGTAATTTTCAATCCTTTGCTAAATTGCGCGGGCATTGTTTTATCAATAATATTAGAACAAATACCAATCACCCCAATCTTGAGGTCTTCAATTTGTAATGTTATAAAAGGTTGAAGAAAAAGGCTGCCTTCTTCATTGTAAACATTCATCCCCAACATGGGATAACTCAGTTTCGATAATAAGTTTTTTAACTGCTTTGGCCCATAAGCAAAATCCCAATGACCTACCATAGCATTGAAAGAAAGTTCATTCAGCACCGGGATCATCGCTTCACCCTTAGAATCAACCAAAGGTTTTGTTCCGTGAAAGGTATCACCTCCATCAAATAATAAAGTTGAATGGTTCTCTTGTCGTATTTGCTTTACTAAAGTTGCAATGCGGGAATATCCACCAACAGTTTCGGTAAATTCCCCCTTGTTGTTGTAGAATAGTTCATTGTGCGGCTCAAGGTAACCATGCACATCATTTAAGTATAGTATATTTAGTTCCACGTCCTATTACCTTGTTAACTTCATTATTGGATTGCAGTGCATTCAGCTTTCCGGACAGCCTCACGGTTAAAACCGGCATCATTGAGCATTTCGCTAATGTGTCGAATCTCAGACAGTGAAATGTATCAACACTCACGAATTATGAACATCTTCATACCGAATCACCATAGTGCCTGTGGTATTCACTAAAACCAGCGGTTTAATACCTCGTTTTCAGTACAATACTTCCAAGATCTTTGATTTCGTCCTGCCCGGTAAAAAACACTCTGCCACCTTTAGATAATACTGCCCAGGCAATGTTACTTGTGATATCATCTATCACATCTTGTTTGGTTGCGTCATCTTTCAATTCGAAAGTTCTGTCACCTGTCATGAGTACAGGTTGAGAAAAGTCTTGATGAACGATTAATAAGTCGCCGCGACCATCAATTGCAGCCTGAAAAATTTCCTGTAAGTCCGTTAAAACAGCATCTTGTCCAACAGCTTCTTTGATCTCTTCAATTGCTTCAGTTCTGCGTTTATGCTGCAATCCCTCAACTAATTCCCAACCTTGTTCTGCAATGGTATGTTTTTCAGTATCGTTATAGTCAATGCTTGCATAGCCAATATAAATTGATGGTTTGTCGGCAACCTGCATCAAACGGCTGTAGTTGTCTTCCGTGCAAATAACTACACAGTTCAAACCCGTTTCGCTATTCATTTTTACAACAGCCTTATCTATTTTGTTTAAATACTCACGTACTAAATCGTCAAGGCGTTTAGAATCACTGACTCTTTCCGGATTAGAACTGTACTGTCTGTTTTCAGGAATAGGAAAGTACTCATTCTCGATTTCTTCAACGATACCATCATTAATTGTGTAATAAAGGTTTACACTGCTTTGCGATAGTAAAAGAATATAATACTCTTCACTTCTGTTATATGATTTAATGAGAGAATGAATATTAAATGTATCTGAAATATGCACTCCGGACTCGTTTATTGACCAGGCAGATTTTATGATTTCTTTCGTATCGTTGGAAAGATATACGTGTAAACTGTCCAGATTATAATTTACATCTATTTCGTTTTCAATCTCTGAGAGCCGTTCCAATAGTTCCGATACCGGCCTTTTGCCAAATTCGTTAATAACCCTTTCTTCGGCTTCCTTCAAAAGATTTTTTAATTGAACGATATCTTGTCCGTTGTCAGGGTGAGTTCTGTGAGTGTTCAACGAAATGGTAACACAAGGGGTGTTTTTTTCAGTTGCTAACTTCTCTAATTTTTGTCTGATTGTCATATCGATTTTTATAGGGTTAGTAACAATTCATTTCAATTACCCAATTATTACACTAAAAAGTATGATTGTTGCTAAAGTAAAGCGTTACACAGTTTTGGGATCCGTTACATAATTCACGCATTTCTCTATTCTGAGATGAAGTATAAAATGCTCCCATTGATTAGATGGTGTTCTGCGTGACAAAGTGATAAAGCCGGATTGAAGGGCGAGCGGTATTGCATCAATTCATTATCTGCAAATCACGTTAATTATTCAGGAACCCAAACCGAAACAGAACCCGCCAGGCAGCGAAATTCGCCCCATCCATCCTTGTTCGTTGTTATTGTACCTTCTATATGTTGGGTAATATCTGCATAAACTGTGTCAGGAGAGCCTGTTTCCATGTGCTTTGAACCTTCATCTCCATTACTGATCAAAACAGCCATGCCACGCTGTTCTCCATGCTCTCCTTTTTTTCCCATTCGTGTCCAGCCAATACAATTTGGATGATCAAAATAATCGTTCTGGTCGTAGTGGGCATACTCTCGTCGAACAAATAAGAACCGGTCAATTAACCATTGATGAGAATCCATCCTAATCTCATGTTCATCTCCATCCTTGCCTTTATCTTTATAATGTGCCCCATAGTAATCAGCTGCAAAAACACAAGGATACCCATTTTCTCTTAACAGGATCATTGCATAAGCCAAAGGCTTAAACCAGGATTCAACAACCGATTCGAGAGATTGCAACGGCTGGGTATCATGATTGCTGACAATGGTTACTGCATGGGTGGGATGATCTTTTACAAGGGTGTTATCAAAAATTGTCGTCAGGTCAAAGTTTTCGCCTTCTTTTCCGGCACGTGCAAAATTAAAATGCAATTTTACATCAAATAGCATCATGCTCCCTTCAGTTTTATTCATAAAGTACTCTAAAGCCTCGTTCTCACCCGACCAGTACTCACCCACAGCAAACAGTTCTTTACCGGTGTGATAGCGGACGTGCTGCAGCCAATCAAGAAAAAAATTGGGCCGTACGTGCTTAACGGCATCAAACCTGAACCCATCCACTCCGGTTGTTTCCAGAAACCATTCTCCCCAATAATACAGCTCTTTCTGCACATCGGGATTATTGATATCGAGATTACATCCCATTAGATAGTCAAAATTTCCCTTCTCCACATCTACACTATCATCAAACTCTTTCCCTTCAAACAGGTAAATAGCATCTGTTTCATCTTCGAGGGCGTTGAAATCAGCTGCATTAAAGTGCCACCAATGCCACTTTAGTTCAGAGTATTTGTCATTGCGCCCCGGAAAATTAAAATGTGTCCAGGCCTTAATTTCCTGCAATTCTCCAATGGGCTCTTTTCTGTTTTCAGGGTTGAATGGTGTGGCTTTAAACTCCTCGGAATCATCAGCGCCAATTTTATGATTAAAAACAATATCAGCGTATACCTGAAGGCCCGCTTTTTGTGCAGCCTTTATGCCGGCAAGGTACTCCTCACGTGTACCGTACTTGGTACGAACTGATCCTTTTTGATCAAATTCGCCCAGATCAAAGAGATCATAGACACCATAACCAACATCGTATCCTCCCGCAGCACCTTTATAGGCTGGCGGCAACCAGACAGCAGTTATTCCGGCTTCAGCCAGTTTTTGGGCATTTTCTGCCAATTGTTTCCACAAATCCCCATCAGCAGGAGTATACCAATGGAAATATTGCATCATTACGCCATTATATTTTGACATATTGATCTGTTTAATAAATTAACATTGTTGTCCAGGCAGTAACCGGATAATTTCAAAATGGCTTATGGCTCCAAAATAGCCATTATTTTGCTTTTTTGATTCGTAATCAATTTTAATTAATTGAAAATATTATATTTATCCTGTATGCTATAATGCTTCTTCTTTAGCTGCTTCTAGATCAACTACTTCTGTAGCTATCTTCGTAAGCTTTTGATCAGCTGCTTTTTCTTCCTTGAGGGTAGCTTCAAGTAGCTTTACAGCTTTTTTTAAATCTAATGTTTCTGCAAACTGACGAAGCGTTCCGTATGATGCAATTTCGTAATGCTCTACTTTTTGACCAGCCGAAATAATACCTGCATCGCACATTGCACCTTCATCACATGATTTCATGATTTCTTTGGCCTCTTTAATCAGGCCTTCCATGGCTTCGCATTTTACAGCTTTTGCTTTTTTGTCGATGGATTCGAAAACCTGTTCCAGCCTGTTAACCTGGTTTTCTGTTTCGTCAAGGTGGCTTGTTAGTGCATCAATCAATTTCTGAGATGTTGCCTTTTTAATCATCTTGGGAATGGCTTTTTTTAATGCCTTTTCAGCCCAGTAGATATCTTTCAATTGATCTTGAAATAATTTCATTAATTGAGATGACTGCATGGAAGCATTTGTTGATTTTCCCTTCGATGATTTTCCTTTTGTTTCTTTTCCGTTTTTTGAATTGGTTGTTGATTTTGTTTTTTTCTTTCCCATTTTTTTATTGACTATGAAATTATTATTTATTGTTTTTACTCTTTTTCGAACCCATTGACTACTGTTCAATATTATGTTGGTTCATAAGAAAAAGCGTTATTCAATTATTGGGGTTATTTACATGATTCACACATTTTTCTTTTAAGAAACACACCGTATCCCTGCCATGAGGTTCCTTACAAATATTTTTTTGGTGTTGATAGGTTGCCATTATCAAACAGGCAGCAGCTACGGAGCTTTGGGGGGATAGCCATCCTTTGTTCTATAAACAGGGGGCTCCTCCGGAGCCTTTGTGGTATGAACATCCTGGGATCGCTATGCGGTATTCCATGTTTTAAAAGCACAGCCATGAATCCCCAGTGCCGGAGACACGTCCGACCTTATAGCGGGTGCCTTTGCAACGCATGAACTTAAATTATAGGTCTTTACCAAAACAGGAAAATCTCTTGATAAGGAATGGGATTACGTATTGCTTCCCATGGGTCGCCTTGATAATAAACTGTCCATCGAACATATACGTATGAACGGATACTAAGCCAGATAAACTTACGCAAAGGGCGGTTGGTTTTGCTGCTCCTGATTATTTCACCGGCACAATAAAACCGATGTGGTTATCAGATAATCCATGTTGTGGGAACGGCACCAGAGCCAAACAGTCATCAACCTGGTGTGCCGGATCTATTCTGCTTCGGCAGGAGTATCCTGTTATAGATTGTGCAAATTTGCCAAGGGGCGGGCGTTAGGCTTTCTGGCAGCCTGAAGGGATAATCGGATCAGTTGTTATATACCAACAAGAACGTACAGCGAAGAGAAATGACAGTCGTGAAATCGCCTTAACTGTTCCGGATGGAGGGGCAGCATGATCCGGAATATTCACGTCTGCTTTTTTATCGGTTTGGTTTGTTATTAGGTGATTATACAAACTTAACCAATGGACTTAATTATTGGGAATCTTACTCTCCTTTTGCTTTTCCTTTAATTTTACTATAACACTGTTAAGTTTGCCGATTTCTTTATACAGTTTAGTATTTACTGCCTCTAATTTATTTTTCTTCCCTTTAACTTCTAAAACCTGATCAATATTGTCGATACGCAATGCCCGCAATCCATCTACAAGGCTTACTAACTTGCCAATTAATTCATTTAGTTCAATTTCTTTCTGCTTCAAGTCTGTAATATCAGTTGCAATAAGCAGGTAATTATCACCATGCAGATAAGGTGGTAAAAGGTGAATGGACAGCCTGAGATATAATGTGTTGTTCAGGTTTACAAATATAACGTCATGTTTTTTATGAGTTGGCTGAGAAAGGAAGTCATCTAATTTTGAATGATCATTTGGAGCGATAAAACCTTTAAGAGCTGCACCAGCAACCTTTTCATATGGTGCCTGCACAATTTCAGTAAATTTTGGATTGCAATATAGAATCAATCCCTCTTTTGTAAGAGTAACAGCCCCTTCGCTCATCTCCTCTATAAATGTTCGATATGGAGTTTCAGCAGAACTGACAGAATAGACCTGCTCTCCATTAATGCCAGAAACCACAATTGCATCTACTTCTCCGTTATGAATTGCTTCAATAGCTGCTTCAATTTCAACCAGACGGGCTTTCAATTGCTCATTTTCAACTGCGAGTTGTTTTTTAGTCAGGGGCATTTATTTAGCATAAGTCAACTTATTGATATTTCTGAAAATCTTACTTTTTCTACTGTTCTCTAAGGTCTAATCCAACGAGTACTTTTTCTTTGTTCGACATATCGCCAATTATACGCCGGAATGGAAGCGGTAATTTTTTAAGCAATGTAGGCGCAGCAATAATCTGATCTCCTTTTGCTAAACCTGGTTTTTGATACAGGTCAATTACTTCCAATTCATACCGCCCTTCAAGATATTCTTCGCAAATCTTTTTCAGGTTTGAAATAGCCGAGAACGAACGATTCGTAGAGCCGGTTACATACAAACGCAGGACATATTTATCCTTGCTTGGCTTAGAAATGTCCAGTCCAAAATCATCTGGCAGGCTTTTTATGTTTGATTTTTTTTCTTTCATAATCTCGGATGATAAATATTGTCATTATAATCACCGAACAGGCAACAGATCCAATCCGACAAGAACACGTTCTGTATTTGAGAGGTCACCGATGATCTTTCGAACAGGTACCGGCAATTTTCTCACTAATGTTGGCAAGGCAAGAATCTGGTCTTCGGCTCCCAACTGTGGATTTTCTAAAAGGTCAACAACTTCAATAGTAAATTTTCCTTTTAATTGTACTTCACATATCTCTTTCAAATTTTTTAATGCTGTTATGGCTTTTGGTGTCTGGCCGGCAATATATAGACGAAGTACCCACATATCATCATTTTCCGTATCAGCCTGATTAACTTCTTTAACTTTTATATCTGTACTCATAGGATTCACCGGATACCCTTTTATTAAATTTTCAAATTGTTCGATGTAATATCTTCAATCTCAACTCTTCTGCTTTTTGCCATTTCTGCTTTATTTCGTTTCAGTCTTTCAATCTTATCTTGTTCCATTTCTATTAGTTCAATGGCTTCGGATTCTACCGACTCAAAATCGGCTTGCAAAGCATCTATTTGAGCTTCTAAAGCCTTACGTTTCAGTACTATTTCATGTTTTCTTCTTTCAATATCTTTTTGATGAATCAGCAGTTCGGCATATTCACTTGCTTCCTGTGCGATACGAGCTGAACCCGTTAAAACCCCTTTTGCACCAATGTAAACCTCACGTAATTCAACACCTTTATCGGTTAAAATGAATTCGCGAATTTGGTTGGAGTTTGCCATTCCACGCGATTTAAGCACATATAGCCCCCGGTTTCGTTCACCGTTAAATTCAATATTACGAAGCATTATATAGGTGTCTATCAATGATGATAATCCAATATCAGAACTATCTGCTACGCATCTATTTGATGTGAGGCTGGTAAACATAGCTGTAATTTGATTCGCCTTGAGAAAATCAACAATGCGCATTAACATCGCTTTTACTTCGATTTCTGTATCATTTGCGGCAAAAGTATTAATCGGGTCAAAAATAACAATATCAGGCTTGAAAGCTTTTACAGTTTTGTGAGTAACAGCCAGATGCATTTCCAGGCCATAAAAAGTTGGGCGGGTTGCCTGGAATTGTAAAAGCCCTTTCTGTTGCCAGTTCCCTAAATCTATACCAATGGAAAGCATATTGCGCATCAGCTGGTTTGGTGATTCTTCAAAACAGAAATACAGAACACGTTCACCTCGTTTACAGGCAGCTTCTGCAAAGTGAGCGGCCATGCTTGTTTTTCCAACTCCGGCAGTACCCGAAACAAGTATAGTGCTGCCACGGTAATAGCCTTCTCCCTCAAGCATTTTATCAAGTGCAGGTATCCCGCTTGAGATTCTATCATTGGATACAACGTGCCTTAATCCCAGAGAAGTTACAGGTAATACTGAAAAACCATCTTCATCAATCAGAAATGGGTACTCATTTGTTCCATGGACTGTTCCGCGATACTTTACGACACGCAAACGACGGGTAGAAGTCTGTTCAGTTACCCGATGGTCGAGAAATATAACACAGTCGGAAACGTATTCTTCCAAACCCTGTCTGGTCAGGGTTCCATCTCCGCGTTCACCGGTAATTAATGCAGTAACACCCTTATTTTTTAACCAGCGAAATAAACGCCTCAGTTCAGCGCGTAAGATGAGTTGGTTTGGCAAACCGGCAAATAGGGATTCAATCGTGTCCAGTACTACACGCTTTGCACCAATTGAATCAATTGCATATTCAAGGCGAATAAATAAACCTTCTAAATCGTATTCGCCGGTTTCTTCTATTTCACTTCGTTCAATATGTACGTGGTCAAGCGCAATTTTTTTCTTTTGAATAAGATCTTCCAAATCAAAACCCAATGAAGCAACATTAGAGACTAATTCTTCTTTAGTCTCTTCGAATGACATGAATACACCCGGCTCATCAAATTGCGTTGCTCCACGTACAAGAAACTCCATTGCAAAAAGTGTCTTACCACAACCTGCACCACCACAGATGAGCGTAGGCCTGCCCGTTGGTAAACCACCAAATGTTATTTCATCAAATCCCTCAATTCCCGTTGGTGTCTTGGGAAGAGTATTAATTGCTTTTTTTTCCATCTATATAAAAATGGCAAAAAATCGTAAAAAACTTGTTACATACTTATTGACAAAAGTTACATAATTCATAGCATTTAGCTTTAAGTAGTCCAATTCAGCCGGAGTAAAATTCTGACAAGACCTGAAAACACCCTGTCCCGCCAACAGATTCAAGACCGTAATCGTCGGGTTTAAAAACTTGAATTAAATTATCGTCATGCAACCGGATTCTACATGCAGTTTAAAAATGATAGGGATCTGCACTTTCATGCTCATAAAAACTTCGGGGCACAAATTGTCAACATTCAATTTTGGGAAATGAACACTTCTTTTCGGTAATTATCCTGTTCACTTTTGAACTCTGATAATAATTGTATTGTATTGTTTATATGGCTATTCATCCATTTGGCAAAAAGTTTCAATTTTTAAAAGTCAATCGAATTTAATACAGAATCTATTGAGTGATACATTATTCGTTACCCCTGAGATGTCTTTAACAGAAGCCTGGACAATTGTTATGAACCAGGTTAAGGAAGCATTGGCGGGGAGCGGACACCCCTTCAGATATGCAACACTGGCTACTGTTGATAAAAAGAAATCGCCGCTGCAAAGAATGGTTGTACTGCGCGATTTTTCGAATGGCCCTGAGTTTACAATTTACACCGACAGCAGGTCAAATAAGGTCCAACAGATAAATGAAAATGAAAGTGTGAGCCTTCTGTTTTATCATAACCCAAAACGGCTTCAGCTCAGAGTTACAGGATGTGCTACTATCGTGAATTCTGGAGAAGAGTATATGCAGAACTGGAATAGTGACGGCCAAAAAAATCCCTGCTCTTATACTTCCGTTATACCACCAGGGACAAAGATCAGAAATCCGGAAGAGGCTTACCATTGGAATATGGAGAGTAAACCAAATTTTTGTCTTATTAAAATAAAGGTTACCTATATGGAATTTTTACAATTGGATGGAGTGAAACATATCAGAGCCGAAAAAATCGTCCGGGATGATAATGAAATAACCAGCTGGATTGCGCCATAGCACACTTCTTTTCTCTCGTTATCATAATCCTCTAATACTTCACTCCAAAAGACAATAAACACGATTATCATAATCTGAAACACAATCAAAAGCACAGCCATTACCAGAGATACGTCCGATCTTATAACCCATACATAAACGCAAGTACCGGAGGTACGTCCGATCTTATAGCCCCGCGAATTCCCCGAAGGGATCGCTTTGCGGTATTCCGGGGTAGTCCATCGAAAACAATGCTTTAGTGCCGTAGGCACGAACGATTCACGGTTGTCGAATAAACCACAATCCCTGTTATCGGGCGTACCGATGGACACTTTTGGTGTTGGGATACGCCTCATCACCCACATTGAAATGCGGGGTTATGAGGTGTGGTATGGCTGCGCCGTTTTGATATCCGATTTGCGATATCTGATTGCAGATATGCGAAGTATTTAAGATCGAAAATCGGATATCACTCAAATAATTCATTTTTCTACCTGCTTAACACAATCATTTGCTGATCATCTCCTTCTTTAAAATACGCAGCCATCTTATATATCGTTTGATATCGGCTGTATCGGTTCAAAACATCCTCTACAAAATTGACTGTTTCGGTGCCTTTTTTGTACCCGTAGCGGGCATGCTCATAATATTCCGGTTCCATCAGTTTAAGGAGTGCATCAGCAATATTCGACCATTCATCCGGGTCATTACCCAACCGTACGGCCAGTCTCCTGGCGTCGGCAAGATTACCCATGCCAACATTATAAGCGGCCAAAGCCATGGAATGACGGTTAAGAGAATCGAGATGCGCCTCACGGGTTAAATGTTTTTTTAAATACCGTACTCCTTCACGAATATTTATTTCCGGGTCATACAGTTCTGTTTCATCATCTACTCCGGAAAACCGGGGAATGATCTGCATCAGCCCAAGTGCACCGGCCAAACTTTCTGCATTTGGGTCAAATGCCGACTCCTGCGCCATAACAGCAATTACCAGCTTCCAGTCCACACCCGCTTCATCCGCTATCGATTTTACCATATCATCATAAGGTGACAAATAGCCCGTATGAATTGCAATATAGGCGCGATAGCGATATCGACTTTCAAACCGATCCCTTCCAAAATATCGAAGGTGTAAATTATTTAAATAATGGGATCGGAGAATGTGCCCATCTGATTCGCGAACCTGAATATGCTGCCCTATAAATTCATCCATCTTTTGCTTCAATACCGGAGCATTTTTACGGATCACCCAAGATATTCCGGCACTTTTTGTTTTCTTTTCCGGAGTTTTATCACAGAGATTGTGAGCTGATGCCTGATATGGATATAAATTAAAATCAGTCGTTACTACTTGTGGAAATTTCAACATTGCTACATCTTCAATCCTGGCTTCACTCTCATTGTAAGCCTCCTCAATGAAATGATATGGCATACTGTAGGCCACATTGCCCGGCAATTCTTCGTTAATCACAAAATGATCTGCTATCAAATCTCCTTTCCCGCTTTCTAAAATTTGAAGGGGATCTTCCTGCGAATCGATTAAAACCACTTCAACTTTTAACCCGTTTTCTTTGGCAAAGCCCGATACAAGCTCAAATTCAAAACCACGATCCATTCCTTCAAGCAAAAAATATGACGTAGGGCTGTAACGGGTAATCATTCGAAGAGTGCCTCTATTTTGAATCTCCTCAAAATCGATTTTAATGGGCTTCGACTCCGGAAAATAAACAGGCTTTTCAATCTCAATATCAGAATAAAAATGGGTGCCCGTTAACAACAAGATTAAAAGTGAGGCACCAGTAATTTTAGTTAGATTAGCTTTAGATATTAGTACAATCATATAAAAAGTCTCTCTTAATTATCAACGTATAGGCATATATTCAAATGGTTCGAAGGTATATGCTGAAACTATTGAAAGCCTCATTGATAAAGATCTGCATCTTGGTTCCCCTTTTAGAGATCATTCATAATTAATGGTTAAGAATTTCTAAATCCGATAGATGGTCAACTATAGATTAAAAAGTCTTTTTGGGGGCTTACAATATTGATGCCAATTAAGATTTTTATAAAAAATCTATTCCATTTCTTTATCAAAAACGGCATTTAATGTACTTGAGAAGGGTTTTCTAAATTTATTCACTGATCTTTGGGTAGACATCGATCAGGCCGCACTATTAGTCGTATGGCCCTAAATAATTCGGCAAGAGGTAATATTTACACACCCATACATAACATTTTTTCACAATGACGTACGGATTTGTCCGCTGTATTAATTCAATCAGACGCTGATTTAGGATTTTTTGCCGCTATGTATGCCCTGTTTCTTTTACAACGGTTCATGTTGGATTTTCAGTCTTTTATGAATTGTTAAACTTTTATTTGCAATCATTTGATGGTTGAACTCGTATAATTATAAGTGATTCGATTCATCGCAATTGCGCCGAAGGCATCCCGATGGGGTAATACCTTCGTTAAAATCTTAACAAAAGAGAGAGATGAAAAAAAGTAAATCAATGAAGTCTCCAAATGAGATTGATAGCTCCGGTTGGATAAAAGTATTAAAAAGGGTTAAGAAACGTATTGTAGAGGATCATATTCCTATCGTATCTGCCGGCGTTGCTTTTTATGCCTTTTTGGCCATATTTCCCGGTATCATAGCCCTTTTTTCGATCTATGGATTAGCGGCTGACGCTCAGACGGCTGAAGAACAAATCACAAGGCTGGCAGAAGTAATGCCCGAGGAATCCATATCCATAATCGAACGGAGAGTGAGTAATTTAATGGAGACATCAACAAGTGTACTTGGCTGGGGAACCGTATTCGGATTTCTGATTGCACTGTGGAGTGCCAATCGGGGTATTAAATCTCTGTTCACAGGCCTTGATATTGCTTATAGGGTAGAAAACGGCAGAGGTTTTCTCAAACAAAACGCCCTCACCCTGGCTTTCACCCTGGGAACCATACTTGTAATCATAGTAAGTCTGGCATTTATTATACTATTTCCTGTATTGGTTAATACGATTGGATTGCCCGATACTGTTCACAGCCTGATAACCTGGCTCAGATGGCCCTCGCTGGCAATAATTATTGTTTTGGCTATTAGTGTAATCTATCAATATGGTCCGGCACGGAAAACTCCCGGATTTATATGGGTGGTTTATGGAGCTACAGCAGCAACCACCGTATGGCTTATTGCTTCCTGGGGATTTTCCGTCTACGTAAACAATTTCGGAAATTTTGGTGAAATCTATGGGTCCTTATCGGCAGTAGTAATTATGTTATTATGGCTTTTTATTACCAGTTTCATCATCCTCGTGGGAGGAGAATTGAACCGCGAGGCCGAAGCGTATGCAGAAGACCGGCTTGAAATGCCTGAGTAATTAGATTACACCCTGAATTGATACCGGCCAGAGTTAGAATCAGAGCCAGTATTGTCGCTGCTGGTGGGCAAATGCGTATTGAAACCGCAGTAAGTAAAAAAAACGGATGCCATATAACCAATAGCCATTACTCCACTACCTGAAACAGTAAAAACGGTAATTTCTTTGCTTGCATACCGGTTATATTACTCTGACACTGTTGTTCTTCGAGATCCGTTTTTGTTAAACTGTATACTTTGCCGGACATATTGAAAAAGGCTAAAGAATAACTTTCCATTTGCTGATAAATCGATGTCTTAAAAGTTACGACGTTAAACCCTTCATGCCTTTGTAAGATGATTTGATAACATTGCATATTTATTACATAACACGCCAAATCATTCTAAATCAAGCTCTACGTCGATGGCAATTTCGGGGTTGTTATATTGTTTTTGGATGTGATGGCGTAAAAACTCTGAGGAAGTCTCTTATATAAATTTGTAACAAATACTCAAAAGTATGTAAATCTATAACCGCCTTATTTTCATAAAATGAAAAACGCATCATAAAAGAGTAATATAAAAAAAAATGGAATTAAAATTATTTTGGAACAGTCTTTGATCTGCATAGTACATATGGTGGTTATATCACAAAAACTATCTCTACTATGCTCAAATATGCTTTCATGTTCTTATTACTCATATGTCATATTTTTATAAGCTGCAGTCAGCTGACCGATGCGCCGAATGAATTATCTATTGAGGAATCGGTAACTCCAATTATTCAAATTGCCGATACCCTGAAGGGAAGTCAGGGGCAATTCATAGAATTTCATATTTTGGATTACTTTGAAAGCAAGGTTCCTATTGTGAACGCTGCATTTTATAGCGAGGAAATTCAGATCACGGTCAACCCATTGGGGAGTGGCCGTTATAGGCTAATTCAACCCGAAGAACTTACCGGAATATTCTTGATTAAGGCCATTATGGAGAATAGTGAGGACAGCAAACTTGAAGCTGAGTTACTGTATCACATTGAAGAAAAATCAGTACCCCCTGCCCCATCGAATGAGGTGCTGGTCATTATGCCGCTGGGTGACAGCCTGACCAACGATTCCCGGCCAAGGATAAAACTGTGGAATTCACTGAGTAATCATGGCTATAAATTGGATTATGTGGGCAATCAATATCAGGAAAGCTCCATCCCTGACCCTAATCATGAAGGTGTAGGCGGTATTAAGATTGAAGGCATCATGGTTAAAGCAAGATCTCTTATGCAGACACACAAGCCCGGGTATGTAGCCCTGATGGTGGGAACCAATGACATAGCCTGGTATTTTGATGAAACCGCAGTGGAAATTGCTGACCGGTGGAAGGGTCTGATCAACCGTATATTTGATTCATCGGAGCCGGGAACGTATATCATTGCCGCAACAATCCCGCCCGTTTCATCCAAAAATGTTGGGAAGCCTGGTATGGCGATTCTGGATCGGGCTGTCTTGGTACAACAATATAATGCCGAACTGCGCTCTTACATTAAAGACCGAAATGCTAATGGCGATCGTATCATCCTCGCTGATGTGGAGGCCGCTATAGATCTGAATAAACATCTATCCGATGATGGTGTACATTTGAATGAAGCGGGGTATACCACCATGGGAACGGTATACTACAATGCCATGATTAAGGCGTTGAAAGAACAGGAGTAGTTCAACAGCCAGATTGTTTAAAAAAGCCTAAATAAACCCCTTTTTGCAACTTTGATGCTGGTGATTTTTCGCATAGGGATCCCTGCGGGGGTGGCTATAACGGAAGCTATCCATCCGTCAGCTAAAGCACGTCAATAGGTATTGTTTTCAGTACACCTGCCCTTCGATTCAATATTTAATATTCGATATTCGGATTCAATACCCCCCTCTCCATTCCCCTTTATAGATCATCAACCGGGCTAATCAGTTCCGATATGAGATATTTACAAATTTCTCCCAAAAAGATATAACAGTTTTTTTCCTGTGAGTAAATATGTTTAACAACGAGCAAAAGAGACTGTAAACTTTTTCAAGACATTCGTCAAAAGCAACCTGCAAAAACACTATGGTTAACACAAAAAAAATTAATCCATATACACATGAACCCAAAAAGGGAGTATCCTGGAGGGCAATTGCTGCTGGCACATTAACCGTATTGACTATTATTCTGATTCTCAATTTAATAGGACTCGCGATCGGGCTGGGTGTGATTGAACCCACCGAGCAAACTAATCCGTTGAGCGGAATTGGCACCGGGGCAATCATCTGGTGGGTAGTCAGCAATTTAATGGCACTCTTTGCAGGTGGATTTGTGGCTTCACGTGTCGGTGTATCACTTACCGATTTTAGTGGTGTTATTCAGGGGATTATGACCTGGGCACTCTACACACTTATTTCAGTATGGTTGTTAACTACGATGGTCGGCACAATAATATCGGGTGTAGGTAGTGCAGTTAGCGGAGTAATTTCTACAACTGGAGAGGCTGCAGGTAATGTATTTGGACCGATGATTGAAAAACAGGCCGAAGATCTTAACATTTCGCTGGACGATGCCAAAGAGGATATCTATTCCTTGATGAGAGATGCCGGAATGGATCCCGATGAACTGGAATCTGATGTACAAGATGCTTTTACTCGAGGTCTCAGGGATGGTGATATTGAGAGGGCTTTCAGAAATGCCAGGAACCGGATCACCCAAACATTCGAAGAAGTAGACCGGGATGAACTTGTGAATATACTGGTTCAACGGACAGACATGTCCCGGAACGAAGCAGAACGTGCTGTAGATAATGCTTTGGCTGATTATGAATCACTGCGTCAGGATGTGGAAGAATTCTTTGCCGAAGCAGAAGAGACGGCTAGAGAACAGGGAGAAAAAGCCGCTGAAGCAGGAGCCAAAGCAGCAGGTTATCTGGCTATAGCCCTCATCCTTGGACTGTTTGCCGCTGCCTTAGGCGGAATACTGGGTGTTAAGGGTCTTAGAGATGATTATATAGCTCATTATGTGCACCATGAACCTGTATCTGAACCGTATATGCATTCCGGCCCGCATCCGTCTGATGAACCGCACCCGACTGTTAGACCAGACAGATGATGAACGAGAGCTAAATAAGTACCCGGTTGGATGTACGATTATACCACAATAACCCCTATAAATCTTAGGGAAAAAAACACGAACAAACCTTAAAAAATAACCTTAAAAATAAAATCAAGATTATGGCAAATGATAAAAAAGAAGGACGCACAGCTAAAGAGATAGAAGATTATACCGCGGAAATTCCATCAGATGCGTATCTGTGGACAGCCTTTGGTGTAATGGGCATCTCATTAACCTTTAAACTTATGCAAAAAAACAACCTTGCCCTCTTTATAGGTCAATGGGCTGCTCCAATTTTATTAATGGGAGTATATAATAAGATTGTCAAAGTTGAAGGATCAGATTAAGTGAAATAAAGCAATCCAAGGGCCATTAATATGAGCACTTTATAAAACCTTAAAACCCGCATAATTCACAAGGAATCCCCTTTGTGAACATGTGGGTTTTCATATTTCATATCTGTAAGAGAGTATAAGAGTCAGAATCATCGGAACGATCAACCGTGAACGATTTAATTCATAGATCATCGATTTTTTCAAAAATTCGTCCGATGACTGCATGACATTCTATTGATGACACGAAACTGGAAATCATCAAATAACTGATTCAAAAATGAGTAGAGAAGCAACGAAAAAAGATAAGCTTCCCCAACAATCCCAGTCACTGCCGGGTGAAGAATCGGAAATGGATCCAAAACCTGAGATTATCCGTGATTCCTACAAGGGCAGTGAAAAATTAAGAAATAAAGTGGCACTTATAACCGGAGGGGATTCCGGAATAGGGCGCGCTGTTGCCGTACACTTTGCCCGTGAGGGTGCAGATATTGCCATTATTTATCTTGAGGAAGATGACGATGCCCAAACCACAAAAGATCTCGTGGAAAAAGAAGGCCGAAAATGCATCCTCATGCGGGGTGATATCACAAATAAAGAATTTTGCGATAAATCCCTCAAAGAAGCAATAAGCAAATTGGGCAAACTAAATATCCTGGTAAACAACGCGGCAGAACAACACGTACGCCATGGGATTGAAGAGATGAATATGGAAGTTGTAGAGCGCACCTTTCAGACCAATATCATTTCAATGATATATCTCACTCAAAAAGCCATTCAGCATCTAAATAAAGGAGACTCAATCATCAATACAAGCAGTGTAGTGGCCTACCAGGGAAGGGAATATCTGATTGATTACGGAGCCACAAAGGGAGCGGTACTCGGCTTCACACGTTCATTAAATGCTGAACTTGGTCCACGGGGGATACGCGTAAATGCAGTGGCACCCGGCCCTATCTGGACCCCCTTAATTCCGGCTTCATTCGACCCTGAACACGTTGAAGAATTTGGAAAATCAACAACCATGGGCCGACCCGGCCAGCCTTCAGAAGTGGCACCGGCCTATGTTTTTTTAGCATCCGAAGATGCCTCTTACATATCAGGCCAGGTAATTCATGTAAATGGCGGTGAAGCTGTAGGAAGCTGATTTTAACATACTCAAACAGCTTGTTATAAAATAAAACAATACAAAACCACAAAAACACAAACAATAAAAAAACAATGACATTATGAAACCACAAATTTTATCCTCATCCACATTAACCGGACAAAATGTCTATAATCTGAAAGATGAAAATATCGGTAACATCAAAGACTTAATGATCGACCTGGACAATGCAGAAATTGCATATGTTGTTATATCCTTTGGCGGATTTATGGGCATTGGCGACAAGTTATTTGCCATGCCACTCAAAGCCTTTCAGTTTTCTGATCACGATGAAACGATACGGCTGGATATCAGCAAGGAGAAACTGGAAAATGCCCCCAGCTTTGACAAAGACAACTGGCCAAAGACAGACGATAACGAGTTTGTTCATTCAGTAAACAGCCATTACGGATATGAAAGCCAGCGCCACTCTATGGCTAAGTAATGACAAATTTCCTGTTAAAAGCAGACTTAAATCTGTTTTGTTAAGGAAACATGGTTTTTACCACGAAAACGTCATCAGATATCCTTCATTGAAGATCTAATGATCAAAAAAATGCAAGGATATCTTTTTTAATACAACTTTGCCGGGCAGTCTTTAAGAGTCGTCGGATGAATGAACTATGAATGACATTTGAATTCATAGGCAGTCGATTTTTGTCAAAAAAATTCATCCGATACCTACATAACAGAGCGTAAATCAAAATCTATATCTAATCAAGTTATATTATGGCCATATCAGATGATAAAAAAAATGACAGAAGAGAAGTTGACGAGAATACAAAAAATGAGGATTTGGAGCAATTTCGGGAATCATCTGATGGTGCTTACCTGACATCGGAACAGGGATTGCGAATCAATCATACTGACGATTCACTGAAAGCCGGAGTCCGCGGGCCAACTATCATGGAAGATTTTCATTTCCGTGAAAAAATGACCCATTTCGACCATGAAAGAATTCCCGAACGGGTGGTACACGCCAGGGGATCAGCCGCTCATGGATATTTTCAGCCCTACGAAAACGCAGCAAATTTCAGCAAGGCCGGTTTTCTGCAGGATCCGTCTCAAAAAACACCGGTATTTGTGCGAATTTCAACAGTTGTAGGTTCTCGCGGTTCTGCTGATACAGTGCGGGATGTGCGGGGCTTTGCCACCAAATTCTACACAGAAGAAGGAAATTTTGATCTGGTTGGCAACAACATGCCTGTATTCTTTATTCAGGATGCGATAAAATTTCCCGATCTGGTTCACGCCATAAAACCCGAACAGGATAATGAAATGCCTCAGGCTTCAGCTGCACACGATACATTTTGGGATTTTGCTTCACTCACTCCGGAAACAACTCATATGCTTATGTGGGTACTGTCTGACCGCGCCCTGCCCCGCAGTTTAAGGATGATGGAAGGTTTTGGAGTTCATACGTTTCGTTTGATAGACAAAGAAGGAAAATCCCGGTTTGTAAAATTTCACTGGAAGCCTGTTCTCGGAATTCATTCACTTGTTTGGGATGAAAGCCAGAAACTGGCCGGAAAAGATCCCGATTTTAGCCGGAAAGATTTATGGGAGTCGATCGAAAATGAAGACTATCCGGAGTTTGAACTGGGGATACAGGTTGTGGAAGAGGAAGATGAACACTCATTCGATTTTGATATTCTTGATGCCACGAAGTTCATTCCTGAAGAAGAAGTGCCCGTCACACTGATTGGAAAAATGACGCTCAACCGAAACCCGGATAATTTCTTTGCTGAAACAGAGCAGGTGGCATTTCATGTAGGCAACGTCGTTCCCGGCATCGATTTTACCAATGACCCTCTGTTGCAGGGGCGCCTGTTTTCATATCTCGATACGCAGCTCACTCGTTTGGGAGGTCCCAATTTTGCGGAGCTGCCGATCAACCGGCCGGTAGCTGACGTTCACAATAATCAGCGGGATGGTTTTGGCCGGCAAAAAATCAACAAGGGAAAGGGATCCTACCTGCCAAA
>SKKO01000031.1 GCA_007123715.1 Balneolaceae bacterium
CTGGCCGAATTATATTATTGTTCAATAGCTTACTATTTATTTAAATAGTTATTCTTGATTTCACTGCTACACACTATTCTGTAATTGATTGAAACTGATCGCACAGAAGTTACAATGAAACTATTGATAGGATCCAATACAATAATATTATAACAATCTAAGTATTTGTACGGCAGGTGTGATACAAAAAAATTCAACCAAACATGAAGATTTACTTCTTGTGTTATCCGCAGGGTCCGCCTGATAAAGCTGGATATCAGCACCAGGTGGTCGGATTGGCCGAAGGCCTGAAAGAACATGGAATCGAATTTTTTTCAAATATAAACTATTGGAAAATCAGACCCGGTTCAAATGAATATCTGCTTAATGCAAAGCCGGATCATCATTATGAAGACTTTGATGTGGTTGTTGTAAATTCAATGTTCTACGATTACGGACGAGAAGATCTGTTACCTGAACAGATCTTCAGTAAAAAAAGAAAATTTAAACTTGTCTTTATTGACAGATCCGATGGCTATATCACTCCCGGATTCCTGCCAAAAATCAGGAATGCGGATCTTGTTCTGAAATCACACTATAATCGCAAATATACTTATCCCGAAAATTTTGTGCCCTGGCAATTCGGGTTAAGTAACCGCATAATCTCATCCCTAAACCCTCTTCCTTTTGACGATCGGCAAAATGAAATACTAGTCAATTACAGGGTTCAGCATAATGTTAGAAATTTGGCTGAAAAAAAAGTGATGGGTGAAGTTTGTAAACATCTTAAGCGAAACTCTGATGTAGATTCGTTTGACGAAAGGCCAGACGGTGAGTATGACAGACTTTACTGGGAGCAAACCGGCAGAAGACACTCTCCGGCGTATTATAAGAGACTAGAACGAAGTAAGGCATGTGCAGCTTTTGGCGGAACTTTACAAAACTCATTAACAGCAAAACAAAATATTTTTTCGAAATATCTAGGCAAGGTTGATTATCGGTATAACTTCCTTAAACATGACCGGGTTTATCAGTACGACTCATGGAGGTTCTGGGAATCATTGGCTTCCGGATGTGTTACCTTACACTTAGACTTTGATAAATACGGAGCCGTAATACCTGAAATGCCACAGAATGATAAACATTATTTAGGTATTGATTTATCTGATTTAAAAAACACGAAAAAACGGATTGCCCAGATTGATAGATACAAAGATATTAGCCATTATGGCAGGGAATGGGTACTTAAATATTACACTCCTAAAATAATTGCCGCACGCTTTCTTAATCTCCTGGAATAAAATGATTTCTTATCTGAGTCCTTTGAAATTATTCATCATCAAACCCGGATACTGCAACAATATTGGCCGGTGGACTCCCCCGCTTGCAAGTGACGTGCTTTACATACAATCATCAGTGAGGTATATCTCTCATCAACCTGTATGTAGTAATGGAACCACTCATTATCTACATGTGGAGCATCATCTATCACAGAAAAGAGAGAAACCCGGTTGCATGGCCGTTTAAGCGGCCATGCATTCTATTGATAAACCTGGCAATCGGATGCAATTCGGACTGCCGGCTCCGTAAATACAATTCCATTTTCCCGCATCAGTATTTCATCGATTATGTATATGTTAATCAAAAAAACGGCGTCTGAAATGAAGACCCTGTTTAGTAATCACATGAACCCGGCTCAAACACTACATAATAGGATTTGTAATTCCTTGCGTCGGGATCGGTACATCCTTTTAACGGTAAAATTTTAACCAGTCTGAAATCTGTAGGATGTGTTTCGGCCTGAAATGCGATATGTCCGCTTCCAAGAGGCTCACCATATCTCTTCACATTGGGGTCGTAATAATCCGGTCCTTCACCACCCATAATAACATCCGTGTATTCCAATACCACTTCACCTTCGAGTATGTGCTGAACCAGTGAATCTCCCAGCACGATCGCTTCTGCGCGAATCCAGTCATCACCGTGATAGGTTCTTGAATTGGAAGCGATCCAGTCTTCTTCCTGCAATACACCGTTGATTTTAACCTGTGTTCCCGGCGCATAGAGATTTCCGTTCGTACGGTCATTTTCGCCATCGCCTCCAAGCAGCTGCATCTCAATTGAGATGGGCAGAAGCTGATTCAGTGTAACGCTTTCAGCCGATTGAGAATGCATCATGATTCCATTATTCCGGAAGCCCCAGTCAGGGCCGTCAGTAACCTGGTCGCCAATAAACCTGTACTCTACAACTATGTGATAATGTGAATAAGGTTCCTGATAGTAGATATGGCCAAGTTCACCGTTCCATCTTTCATAATCTTCGTAAGAAACGCGAAGCATCCCATCCTCAACACGGAAGGTATTAAACGGATTTTCGTTTAGTTCATATCCCGCAATTTTAATGTCCCACCCGTCAAGGTTTTCACCATTGAAAAGATAAATCCATTCTTCAGTCTCATCTGCAGCTTCTGTGCAGTTATTCATCAGCAATACACTTGCCAATAAAAAAGTATATATCCAGTTTTTCATAATCCCAGTATTAGTTTTTATTTCAGAATTTTAGTCCCAATAGGTAATATCGATAGCTACGGACAAATTTTTTGTTAAATCTTAAAAATTCGTCTCAAAAAAAAGGGAGTATCTTTTGGGTGAATGTACCTGAAGATACTCCCTGGAAATGTTATGTGGTTTACAAAGCCTAAGCTTGCCTACGGCAGCCGATAGCCTTCGCGATAATCACGATGCAAATGCAGATCTGCTTCAGCATCATCTGCGAATCGCTGAGTATCAGGATTCCAGCGCAGCGGTCTGTCGAGGAAAGTGGCGATATTGCCAAGAACTCCTACCGAGTTGCTTCTGTGGCCAGCCTCAATGGGTGCGATAGGATCGCGGCGTTCCCTTACGGATTTCAGGAAATCGACAAGATGCGGGGAGGCGGTTTCATACTCTTCCGCATCCACATCTTCATCATCAGAGGGCATCAGGGAATCATCAGATGCGCGGAATTCACCTCGGTGCACTTCAATCCAGGCATCATCGCTTGCAAAACGTACACCAAAATTCTCGTTTTCTGTAAACGGCTCATTGGCCATAACCAGCCCTCCTTCATACACAAAACGAACGTATTCGCTGCCATCATGACCTCCCGGAATAATTTCAACAGGCCCGCTATTGTCTTTACCAAGCGCCCATTGGGCAATATCAAAGTTATGGGCACCCCAGTCTGTCATAAAACCGCCGCCGGTTTCCTTGTACCAGCGCCAGCCGCCCCAAATTTGCTCATCTTGACGCGGATCGAGTGATATGGGAGGATTCAGATCAGGATTATAATGAACATACGGATTCGGCCCCAGCCATAAATCCCAATTCAGGTCTGCCGGAATTTCTTCCTCTGGCTGATCGTACGGCCTTGGCGGCGGACCAACCCATGCATTGATTTTGGTAAGATCGCCAAGGCGATTATCCCTGACCAGATTTACAGCATGCTGGAAGAATGCATCTGAGCGTTGCTGGCTTCCAACACCGAGAACAATGTTATTATTCCTTACGGCATTTGTAAGTTCAATTCCTTCCCTGATTGTAAAGGTAACCGGTTTTTCAAGATAAATATCTTTGCCGGCACGGCATGCTTCGATTGCCTGTATCGCATGCCAGTGATCCGGAGTTACAATCACGACAATATCAATATCATCTCTCTCGAGAATCCTGGTATAATCTTCTGTCGTATCCATTTCTACTGATTGCTCGTTTTGGTCCTGGAAATTTCTCACAAGCATTTCAAAACGTTCACGTTTTCTGCCGTACACATCTGCCCCTGCAACAATTTTGATCCCCGGGTTTTCATGAAACCCATTCATCAGGGAAATTGCCTGCCTTCCTAGCCCTATAAATCCAAGGCGAAGTGTATCGCTCGTCGGAGTACAGCCCTTCATGAAAGGAAGCATTGATACACCTGCAGCTCCCATTAAGCTTGTTTTCAAAAACTTTCGTCGGGTAAAATTATTCATATCTGTTTTCGGTTTTTAATGTTTTAAAATCAACCCCATTTATTTAATGTATGAAGTTCAGTTGTGATCCACACATTTTTTGTTGGCACACAGAATTCATTATCTCGGATCACGCCAGATACCATCACGGAAGCGAATCTCTTCGTTGAGTTCACGAACCCAAATATTTCGGAAGCTTACATAATCACTATGATCCTGCAGGCGGATTCCTGCCTCGCCATGAGCTGAGTATGCCGGTTCACCGATATAAACTGTATTCCCGAAAATCTCAACGTTGTTTTGGACTAAAATCCCGTTAAGCAGAACGGTGATGCGTGCAGGTTTTTCAAGTTCGCCATTGTCACTGAAAACAGGTGATTTGAAAAATATCTGATAGGTTTGCCATTCACCCGGCCTTTTTGCAGGATTTGCCAATGGTATATGCTGTTTATAAATACTCCCGGCCATTCCGTTTGAATAGGTTGGGTTCTCCCAGTTATCCAGAACCTGTACTTCATAACGCTCCTGTAGAAATATGCCACTGTTACCACGGCCTTGTCCCTCACCGTCTATTACATCGGGTGCCCGCCATTCTATGTGAAGTTGTATATCTTTAAATTTTTGTTTCGAGGTAATATCGCCTGTTCTTGGAGTTACCGTCATATATCCATCTCCGAGTGTCCAGATGGGTTCCGAGCCATCCCGTCTTTCCCAGTTATCAAGTGATGTACCGTCAAATAATATAATAGCGTCTTCAGGTGGCTCACCGTTTACTTCAACCGGCTGTACAACCGGGGGCTGCGGTTCCCAGATTTCAGTAAGCTCAGGATTCCTATTATCTCCGCTCTGCTGGCAGTTTGCTACAACTGCAGTTACCAATAAAATGCTGGTAAGAAGTGTAATTTTGTAAGTCATGATTTATTGTAATTAATTGATGGTTACTATCTAATGAAAATAGACTTTCCTTTTTTTATTGCAAAAGCAAATCGTTACTCATAGCTTCTCACACTCATCAAAAAAATTAATTTTTTGATTCGAAAGGGAAACATTCCAAAGAAGTAATTTTACTTTTGCACTTTTACTTTTTTTTGTTGTTTCTTCCTAAAATTTCATTACTTCAATTTTTAAAAAAATGTGAATTCATAAAACTTAAATGGAATCTGTTTAAGACAGTACCTTTGAATCCGATATTAACTTAATCTTATTTGACCTTTTTTAGCACCTTAAATTCTAAATACAGTTATGAATCAATCCAAAATAAACCAAATCGCACGCACATTCAGCCGCCGTGAAATGCTGAAAAGCAGCGCAGCACTATCTGCTGCTATAATCGCCGGGGCTGCTGTGCCAACCGGGCTTGTTGCGTCAAATCCTGACAAATCTACTCTATCAACAGTACGTAACGGGCGTATCAAACAGGTTTTGGCTTCCTGGCCATTTATGGATCGAGCTGAATTTTGGAGCCTTGAGCAGCTATGCCAGGCAGCGGTGGATCTCGGAATAGCGGGAATTGAGTTGGTGGGGCCTGATGAATGGCCAACAATGAAAAGATACAATCTTGTTTGTGGAATGTCACCCAATGGCATGCCCGGCCTGCCATTTGTGAAAGGACTGAATAATATGCGTTACCAGGAGGAGGTGGTTGCCATAACCAAACGCCGCATTGAAGAGTGTGCTGAAGCCGGTGTAACCAATGTGATTGCATTTACCGGCTACAAATATCTGGATGTGGATCATCCTGATATGGGTGAGATTCCGCTTGATGAAGGTGCCGATAATACCGTTAAAGGTCTTAAAGAACTCGCCTTGCACGCTGAAAAATATGGTGTAAATGTATGCCTTGAGCATCTGAATACCCGGGTTCCTGACCCGCATCTTTTCGGAACCCCTGGTTACCAGGGTGATGATGTAGATTACTGCGCAGACATCGTTCGCCGGGTGGCATCACCGCGGATTAAGCTGCTTTTTGATATCTACCATGTGCAGATTATGAATGGAGATGTGATTTCCCGTATCCGTGAATATGGTACCGATATTATAGGCCACATTCACACAGCGGGTGTACCCGGCCGGTGCGAACTGGACGAAACCCAGGAACTAAATTACCCGGCTATAATGCGGGCATTACTAGAAATAGGTTATGATGGATATGTAGGTCAGGAATTTGTACCCACACGAAACCCCATGGATGGATTGCGGGAAGCTGTAGCCTTATGTGATGTTTAAATGTTCCTGAACATATAGACCGGCTTTCGTGTCATGTCAAAGATTGCATACCCTGTAAAACCTGTCATTTTTCATCCTACTTTGAATTCAGAACCAGATTATTTTCGAAACCTGACTGGTTCAGGTTTGATACGACATTAGCATCAATATAAAAATATAAGATTTTACAGGTTTTAACTGTAAGCCCATTTAAAAAGATGAGATGTTCTATATTGGATCCTCTATATTGATAATGAATATGAGTAATACAACTAATCTTTCCAGGGATCACTAACAACCGGAAAACATAACGACTAAATAATAAAATGTTAAATAAAGTCTTAAGAAATACAATTGTTTTAACTCTCATGTTATTACCTTTTTTTCTGACAGTAAATGGATATTCTC
>SKKO01000261.1 GCA_007123715.1 Balneolaceae bacterium
CTTCTATCATAGATGTATACCACTCATGAAATGTGTCATCGATTATCCTATTCCGGATCTGTTCCATCAGCCACAAGTAGAAAGTGAGATTGTGTTTGGATGCAAGTTCAAGGCCTAATATCTCATTGGTTCGAAAGAGATGATGGATATAACTCATGTTATAGCGCTGGCAAACTTCAGAGGGAAATTCCGGATCAAGCAGCTGATGGTGATGTTTCCATTTGGCATTCCGGATATTGATAATTCCGTTTCTTGTAAATAACATGCCATTACGGGCATTTCGTGTAGGCATCACACAGTCGAAAAGATCCACGCCAAGTGCTACACATTGAAGCAAGTTTCCCGGTGTACCAACACCCATCAGATACCGGGGTTTGTCAGGTGGTAAAAACTCAGTATTGTAGTCTGTTATTTCATACATGATTTCGATAGGTTCCCCAACACTCAATCCACCAATTGCTATACCCTCAAAATCAAGAGAACACATATACTCTGATGACTCTTTTCGCAAGTCTTTAAATGTACCGCCCTGCACAATTCCGAATTGCTGCTGGCTGTGGCCACAGATCGGCTCATTGTTTAAAAAATGCTCCCGGCCTCTTTTTGCCCATCTGTGTGTAAGATCCATTGATTTTTTTACATAATCATACTCTGAAGGCCAGGGGGGACATTCATCTAAAATCATCATGATATCAGATCCAAGTATGCGCTGGGTATCTACAACATTTTCTGGTGTAAACAGATGTCTTGATCCATCAATGTGGCTTTTAAAGGTTGCGCCACGTTCAGAAAGATCCCGAATATCAGATAGTGAAAAAATCTGGTAACCACCTGAGTCCGTTAAAATTGGCTTATTCCAGCCCATAAATTTGTGAAGGCCGCCACATGCTTGCATAATTTCATTTCCCGGCCTCAGGTAAAGGTGATATGTGTTTCCAAGTATGATTTGTGCCTTAACGCGATTAGTGAGATCATCCTGACTAACCGCTTTTACAGTACCAAGAGTGCCTACAGGCATAAAGATCGGGGTTTCGATATTACCATGATCTGTTTTTAAAATTCCTGTACGTGCTTTGGTTTTAGATGCACTTTTTTTTAAAAGAAACAATTGAAAATATTAAAGAGTAATAGATTATTGTATATTTTGTAACAAAACGGGTGCCTGATCCTGTAAGTAGATTGCGAAAAATTACAAATAAACTGTTTAAGTTAAATGCAAAAATTGATCTTTAAACCGACATGGTTTTGACAGCCACGGATATAATTTTTACATACAAGTTACAATAATCAGAGATATACAGCATTTTAGGAATAACCATTTTTCAGTTTATTTAATTTTTGAGATAACATAGTATAAAAATAATCACATTTTTTGTTTCAGCTCATCTGTAATAATGAATGATACCTTAGTCATCATACCAACGTATAACGAAGCCCACAATATAAGCCGGTTGATGGATGCCGTATTAGCTTTGGAGCCGGATATAGATGTTCTTGTAATAGATGACGGTTCACCGGACGGTACGGCTGATGTTATAAAGCATAAACAAACAGAATATCCCGGACGGATTAATTTAATTCAACGAAATGGGAAGCAAGGGCTTGGCACTGCTTATGTAGAAGGATTTAAATATGCTCTTGATAATGATTACCTGTTTATCTGTGAAATGGATGCTGATTTTTCACATGACCCCCGGGATTTGCCATCGCTGATCAGGGAAGTGAAAGAGGGTAACGCAGATGTAGCGATAGGCTCAAGATATTGTAAGGGAATCAGTATTGTGAACTGGCCGCTCCGCCGTTTAATTTTATCTTATGGTGCCAATCTTTATGCAAGAATCATTACCGGCTTGCCAATCAAAGATACTACTGCAGGATTTAAATGTATTCATCGAAAAGTAATTGAAGCTCTTGATCTTGACAGAATCATATCAAATGGATATGCATTCCAGATTGAAATCCATTTTCGCGCATGGAATGCAGGTTTTACGCTAAAAGAAGTTTCAATCATTTTCAGAGAAAGAGAGGAAGGCGTCTCCAAGATGTCAAAATCAATTGTAAGAGAGGCGGTCTGGAGGGTCTGGAGCCTTAAATTTAAAAGCCTGGTTGGATCACTTTAACTTATGTTTCTGTTTTTGGATTATTTACTTCAAAATAATAATAACCCTTTATAATGATTTCTACAGAAAACCTGAAGTTTATTGCGATTAACCTTCTCTACCTTACAACTTTTGGACTTGCTTCATTGAGAAAGTGGCAAGCAGGGGGTGTGCCAGACCATTTTCGTGAACAATTCGGGGAAAGTTGGCTCGAAATATTACCCGGAGACCTTGCCTTGCCTTATTATACCATTGCAGTTGTCGAATCACTCATTGTAGTTTTATTTGTTATCAGTTTATTTCGAATGGAGTGGAAACAATCCGCCAGCAAGAAATTTTTAACTTACGGACTGATTCTCTCTCTTTTCACTTTCGTAATTTTGGCGTATGGTTTAAGGCTATCAGGGCAATTTCAGGCTACTGCTAACGCATTTTTTTATTTTGGCTGTACACTCATTGCTTTACTTATTACAGAGAGTTCTGTTGATAAAATAGATTCATAAGCGGAATTCCGTTCAGTAGATAACAGAACCGAATGATACAGCGCTCTCCCGTTCAGATTCGTCCCACCAGTGATAGTTAATAATTCTGCCATCAGGTGGCTGTAATAACTTCAGAAATAGGTATAACGGAGGAAAACCACATATGCGCGTTTGGTCAAATGTTTCAGTTAAGATGGATAAAAGATCATTTGTTTTACCCATAGCAGCATATTCAAGGAATTTCATATCCATTTTTTTAACCCAACTCTTCATACTGTTTGCTGAATCGGCATCTCCGAATTTTCTTCCAACATGGGAGAGGTCTCCGCTTACCAGTATAAATGTTTCATCGTCAATCCATTTGCGAAGATCGGCAGCGAAACGGTCAATTTTTGTTCCAAGATCGCCATCAGATTTGTAAAATAGCTCATCGAAGCCACCCACAAGTATGGGGACTATTTTAAAATCATGTTTCCATATTTCACGCACTAACAAGAGGTGAATTTCGATACTGTGCTCCATTCTGTGAGCACGGTCATTCAGTGTAAATCCATTGGTTTGGCTTCCCTTCATCATTTGCTGAAGAACTTCTGAATCGGGATTTAGTTGGTTTCCTGGTAATTCAAAAACTTTATCGGAGCCAATAAAGGGAGTATTGTCATAAAATGATCCAAAATAACCGGTATAATGTGCTGTGCCCAATATAATTACGCGCTTTGGTTTTAAATTCCTGATCTGAAAGAAAGCCTCAGAATACTGCTTATAGCCTATATTAATATCAATATGTGGAGCATAGAGGGCTTGGGGTAATTTTTTACCGTTCTTACGATAAGTGTCTGCCGATGAAATTTGATGCAAAAATTTATTCAGGTAATCTGGCTGATTTGAATAGCTAGGACCCGATAAAACAGGTTTCCTGGTATTCGCTTTTTCAAAATTATCATTAATTTTTTCAGATTGCTGATGGAAATATCTTGAATTTATAACAAGATTTTCATCAAGAAGTTGTGTAAAGCCAAGCAGTTCAATTGGCTTGATCTTATGATTGAGAAATTTTGTAACCTCTTCAATACTATATACACCTGAAAACATATTCAGCAACGGTTCAACGGATACATCCAAAGCAAAATGTGGTGGTATATAACCCATTGAATCGTGAAAATAGAGCAGTTTTCTTCCATTATCTCGTACTGGAATGATCTGAATATCCCTGCGGATTTCCGGTATCCGTTTCTCTAAGGAGTTAAAAATCAGGTTTTCAGCCATTTTCCTTTTGTCCACTCATTCTCCAGCACTCGCATTTTTTTCCATAAGTGATGCATATAGGGTGCTCAGGAGGTTCGGAAATTCTTGCTTTACATGCATTTCTGCCGTGATGAATGAGGAGGTGCGAAAGATCTGTCCAGGTTTCCTGTGGAAACAAGGCCATAAGATCCCGTTCTATCTTATCCGTATTGTTTTTTTCACGGGTTAAGCCGAACCGGTTTGAAAGCCTTTTAACGTGAGTGTCTACAACAACTCCTGCATTTATTCCGAATGCGTTTCCGAGTACGACATTTGCTGTTTTTCTGGCAGCCCCCCTTAGCGTCAACAGTTCATCCATACTACTGGGAACAATACTGTTAAACTCATCGCGAAGCGTTATAGATGCTTCTTTGAGAGATTTTGCTTTGTTTCTGAAAAACCCGGTTGTACGAATCAGTTCTTCAAGCTCCTCAATAGGAGCCGCTGCCATGGATTCAGGGGTTGGATATGCTTCAAACAGTGCAGGTGTAACTTTATTTACGCGAACATCCGTGCATTGCGCACTCAGAATCGTGGCTATAAGGAGCTCAAATGGATTTCGGTGATTCAATTCACAATGAGGATTTGGATAATGTTCTAATAGCTGCTCATAGAGCTTCAGTGCATGTTCTTTTTCTTGCCTTGTTTTTTTTGGAATTTTTACCACTTTGAGTCAATATTTTTATATGAGAAGTATCAGGGCTTTAAGTTCGCAATTACAACGGACAACCTGAAATGGAAAGTTGATTTAACCTGAAGGCTTATGATGAATTATATGCTGTTGCCACATGAATTTAATCCGTAAACTTAGCAGGAAATTCGGTGTTTCCTGGATAATATGAATAAAAAGCTGGCTTTTGGAACCATTTTTCTTTTTACGCTCATCTACATACTGAGTTTTGTAGACCGGCAAATTGTGGCTGTGTTAGGTACTCAAATTCGAGATTCACTGTTATTGAGTAATTTCCAGATTGGTTTGCTGTATGGCCCGGCATTTTCAGTAGTATATGCCATTGCAGGAATTCCGATGGGCAGGCTTACTGATAAGACATCAAGAAAAACGATGATTTGTTTCGGGCTGTTTATCTGGAGCCTCATGACTGTACTAAGTGGTTTTGCGGCATCCTTTACTTTTTTGATAACAGCACGATTATTTGTTGGGTTAAGCCAGGCGATATTGAGCCCGGCAGTGTACTCATACATGGCAGATGAATTCAGCCCCGATAAAAGGGCCACAATTTTCTCCTTATATGCAAGCGGGATATTTATCGGCATCGGGTTGTCTTTTCTGGCGGGAGGCACGATATCCCTTATATATGATTGGCGAATGGCAATGATTGCAGCCGGTGTGCCTGGTATACTGCTGGCACCATTTGCCTGGTGGTTTCTTACGGAGCCCGGACGAAAAAATTTCCCTGTTAAATCAGATTCAACCATAATGGCAGACATCCTGTTGATGCTCAGAAAGCCGGCCATAAGATGGCATCTCATTGGCTTCTCAAGTCTCGCATGTACAGGATACACGATTCTCTCATTTGCGGGGAATGTATTCAATGACGTTTTCAACAGCCCGGAATTTATTCCAAAATTTGGCTGGTTCATGTTTGGTGTAGCCGGAACGGTAATTATTTCAGGTAAAACAGCAGATCTTCTTTCGAGGAAAAATCCTGCCAGAAGATTCTGGATGGGTATTATAGCGGCACTTGGAGGCATCCCTTTTTATCTGCTTGGCCTCTTTCATTCAACAGTTGAAATGGCTTTCATTTTTATAGGAATAGGTGTACTCATTTCATCGTCCTATAATGGTGTAGCAGCTGCACTCTTACAATATTTTGTGCACTCGAAACAAAGAGCTTTGGCTGGAGGTTTGTATCTTTTTGTGATCAGCATTGCGGGATTTGGCGTAGGGCCTCCACTAACAGGCTGGCTAACGGATTCAGTTTTTTCAGGAAAATATTCTGTATCCTATGCAATAATTACAGTTATAACTGTGAATGGAATCATTGCTGTTTTTTCGTTTTTACAAGCTATGAAACACTATCATCGGGACGCTGTTACCATGAAAACAGTCAATTGATCTTCTGATGCATTTATCGAAACATCCATATTCATTAAAAAACATAGCATAATTTGGCCAATAAAAAGAAAGCCCCTTTTATTGAAAGTTTTGACCTAACCCGATGGAAAGAAGCCCCCTTTTTAATGTTAAAAGGGTTTTTGATGGGTTCTGCTGATATAGTGCCGGGTGTAAGTGGTGGTACAATGGCCCTTATTACCGGGATCTATGACCGCCTTATCTTCGCGATTAAGAGTATTAATTTAACAGCCATTTCGCACATTCTTAGGTTCAGGCTTCGATTACTTTTCGAACAGATTCACTGGAAGTTTTTTCTTCTGCTTGGCCTAGGCATGGTGTTGGCCATTATCTTTTTCACGAGAGTGGTACCTCTTCAGATTTATATGTTCACCCACCCGGAAATTGTATACGGACTCTTTTTCGGACTCATTCTTGGCTCAATTGTATTGCTGATGAGGGAAGTGAATTCGAATGAAAGGAATTGGACGAACATATTTCCGCTTGCAGCCGGTACATTATTTGGCTTTTGGGTGGTTAATCTTGTTCCGGGTGATACTCCGGAACATTTTTGGTTTGTGTTTTTAACAGGTTCCATCGCAATATCTGCAATGGTTCTGCCTGGCATATCGGGGTC
>SKKO01000206.1 GCA_007123715.1 Balneolaceae bacterium
CGAGTGTGTCGTGAAAACGGCACCGAGGGTTCGAATCCCTCCCTCTCCGCATTGGGAATATCGAATATTGAACGCCGATTGTTGAATATCCAATTATCACACTTCGATGTTCATTGTTCAATATTCGGTGTTTCGTTAAAGTGATATGTTGCTTAAAACATTCTGGAGTAATATCATATAGAACTCTTGTTACACCAAATACGGTCTCAATAATTGAAGAATTTGGTGTTACATTGGCCTGTGATTTGAGAGAGATGTTCAGAGGTCATTATGCCGGTATAAACCTGCCACAGCAATTGTGGAATGCGAAATGAGCATAAGGTAAAAGTGTGTGGCTTAGTGCAGTAATGTTTCAGCTTACAAACCCCGATACCGTATAAAATTTGAAAAGTATTTAAAGTGGTTTAGGAGCGATGTTTTTAGCTGTTCCGTTTATTCTCGCAATGATCGACAATATACCAAACAGCAGGACCTGAATAAAATATGGTAAACCGGCTATTCGCTGCTGATCACGGGATAGCCACATTAAATGGCCAATTTCCGGAAGGGGTGAATCTTTCCAGCTACCGCCGTGCCGGATAGCCGATTTTGCCGCTTCGGAAATGAACCACTGAAAATCGAGAGCCGGTTCAACCATAATTCGCGTGACCAGTGGTTCTTCTGTACTTCCGTTTGTAAAAGAATGAACCACCCCGGGTGGAATCACAATCTTTTCTCCCTGCATTAATATTCTTTCTTTCTGTCCTTTGACACGTGCAATCATTGTACCTGATAATACAAAAAACGTTTCAGTCTGAAGTGAATGGACATGCGGTTCAGGGCCTGCAGCACCCGGTAAAAGAACATTATTGAATTCAACTGACGGTGCTTTGCAATCAGGATCACCGTAAAAGGTGAAAATTTCACCTTCTTTTTCCAGATTCAGGACAATCTCTTTTTTCTCCATATACACCTTTATATTGATTGTAAATTCGGTGGATTAGTTGAAAAATCACAGGTTAATAAAATCTGCACAATAATAATTCATAGTGGTTAATTGTGCAATTAAATAGTGATTTTGAATAGATATAAATCACAGTACTACAATGAATTAGATTCAAAAGGATCGTCATCCTATAAAAACAAACTGATCACCAACACAATGGAAACCCCGGTTAATCCGATGATGGTTTCCATGATGGTCCATGATTTGAGAGTCTGTTTTTCGGTCATACCGAAGAACTCTTTTACCAGCCAGAACCCGGAATCATTTACATGAGAGAGTACTGTGGCACCACAGGCGATGGCAATAGTTACACAGCCGATAAGGGGAGGAGAGTACCCTGCAACTTCAATGATGGGAGCAATCAGACCGGCCGTTGTAACCATGGCAACAGTCGCAGAACCTTGTGCTACACGGATTACCGTAGCAACGATAAACGCGAACAGAACAACCGGAAGAGCAGTGGATGCCATCACGTCAATCAGTACTTCGCCCACTCCGGCTGTAACTAGCACCCGGCCGAAAACGCCACCTGCCCCGGTTAGCAAAATAATCATACCCACGGGCTGCATCGACCTGGTTGCCACCTGTTGTACCTGTTCACGGGTAAAACCGAGTCGTGTACCCAGAAAGTGAAATGCCATCAGGCAGGCAATAATTAGGGCTGAGAAAGGGTGGCCGATAAACGACATCCAGATGGCTGCGGGGTGCCCCTCGGGGAAAAAGATCCCGGAGGCCGTATTCATCAGGATGAGAAGCAAAGGCACAATGATCACACTCACTGAAATAGCAAACCCAGGTATTTTCATGAGGCTATCTTCGATATCATCAGTTTCAGGAATCATGTGCTCAGGCACCCCGATGATAATTTTATTACCGATATAACGTCCAAAAAATATACCCCCGACAATGGCAGATGGCACACCTGCAATCAGGCCGAATAAAATCACCCACCCAAGATCTGCACCGATAAGTGCTGCAACGGCCACAGGCCCTGGAGTAGGAGGGATAAAGGCGTGTGCAACGGCAATACCCGCCACAAGGGGAATACCGTAATACAGGATCGATTTACCGGTTCGTCTGGTAAGGTCGTAAACCAGCGGAATGAAAAGAATCAGCGCCACCTCAAAAAAAACCGGGATAGCAACGATAAGCCCGATCAGTGAGAGTGCCCAGGGCGCTTTTTTCTCCCCAAATTGTTTCAGCAATGTACCGGCAATTTGCTTGGCGCCGCCCGACACCCTCAGTATCTCCCCAATCATGGTTCCAATTCCGATTACAATGGCAATGTAACCGAGTATGCCGCCCATCCCTTCCTGTATGGTAGCGATCACATCTCCGATTGGGATGCCACCAATCACTGCCACAATCATGCTTACAACAAGAAGAGCGATAAAAGCCTGCATACGCAGTTTGATAATAAGTACAAGAAGTACCAGTATACTTATAACCGTAAGAGATAGGAGAAATGTGGCAGACATAAAATAAAAAGTCAGGTTAATCATTTGTCAGTCAGACAATAGAGAAAAAAAACCTGTTCTTCAATCTCAGGGTTGCAGAAATCTGGAAATAGAAATTTTTTTGTTCGGATGTACATCCTCAAAGATCTGGCGAACGAGTTGTCCGGCCACCAATGTACTTAAAAGGAGGCCTTTGGAACCAAATGCGCCAATAATATAAAGTCCCTTAAATTCGGGATGGGGGCCTATAACCGGCATTTTATCGGGCAGGCTAACACGAAGAGATGCCCATTGTCTTGAGTAGATACTTTTCTCCAAAAAACCGGGAAGTGTGTTCTCAAACTTCTTGCGCAGATATGCGGATGCCTGAGGTGTGGTTTTTAAATCTTTAAAATCATGCTCGTAAGTACTGCCGACCGTAATTTGTTTCGGCTTAATTTTCGTCACAGCCATATAACCAAGGCTGGAAATGGAATGAGGAAGTTTCGGGTTTTCTTCAAAAAAATAGGTGGCAAGCTGGCCTTTCACCGGATGAAGAGGTAAAAAATTCCAGTAACCATTTTTGGTTTGATTCCAGCCGGTTGCATCAACCACAATTTTTGAAGTGTATTCAACCCCGCAGCCTGTATCCACAAACCAGTCATCTTTTTTGCGAAAAATCTCAGGTTCGTGACCATAGCTGGTGTGAAGGTTATTTTTTTTCAAGTAGCGTGAAAAACTTTTAAGAAATGTATCTCCTAATAAAGTAATGGCATTACTTACCACAAGCCCCCCATAATGATTCCCAATAAAAGGAAAACGGCTTGAAAATTCTGGTTTGTCTAACCATTCCAGCCAGCCGTGATCCCAGTTATATTTGGAGTCAGACATTTTGAAATCATCGGCTATCTTTTCGGTAAGTGCAGGCCTGAGAACCCCATTTTGGTCAAAAAAAGAGTGTTTTGATTGTTCCTGGACACGATTAAGCAAGCCGCTGATCGCGCCGAATGATTCTTCAGCTTTCCATGCTTTTTTTGCCCTTCTTCCGGTTGCCGGGTTAATGAGCATCATTGGTGCGCCGGAGGCACCACCTCCCGGATTCTTAGAATCGACAATTAAACATCTTTTTCCTTGCAGAATTGCTGCGTCGGCTACTGAAAGGCCGGCAATTCCGGCACCCAGTATAATCAGGTCAAATGGTTCCGGCAGAATCAAGTTTAAATGTCTTCAGAAGTTATAATATGGGCTCCTTTTTTCTCAATTTCTGTCCACGCATTTTCAACAGAACCTTCAATGTCAATTCCACGAACCGCGTTTTTTACGATATGCATCGAGAACCCCTCATCTATGCCATCGAGAACCGACCACTTCACACAAAAATCAGTTGCAAGGCCAACAACAAATAGATCGGTTATGCCCCGTTGTTTGAGGTATCCGGTAAGCCCGGTTGTGGTCTTTTGATCGTTTTCGAAAAAGGTAGAATAGGAATCGATTTCTTTCCTGAAACCTTTGCGGATAATGACCTGTGTCTTTTGTGTATTGAGTGACGGGTGAAATTCTGCGCCTGTTGTTCCCTGTACGCAATGGTCTGGCCAGAGAACCTGTAATCCATAATCCATTTCTATGGTATCGTATGGGTTCTTGCCGGGGTGGGATGAGGCAAAAGAAGAATGACCAGCAGGATGCCAGTCCTGGGTTTGAATGATAATATTGAAATGATCAATGAGTTTGTTCGTAACCGGGATGATGGAATCTCCATCCGGCACGGCAAGTGCACCGCCGGGGCAAAAATCGTTTTGGATGTCAACAATCAATAATGCTTGCATAATTTTAGGGCTTCAATGTATTTAAAAGTTTATCTCTCGTTTCAAGCAACCTGGAGCTGATGCCCACCTTATAGATATGTGGATTATCAAAACGCTTATATTCGGGATACAGTTTTGCAAACCGTTGATTTTTATGCTCTACAATTTTGTCAACAGCCGGCATTTCAAATGTCTGTTCACCATTACTGATCACCAGCTCAAGAATTTCTTCATACTTCCGTCTATTTAAATAACTTTTCTTGGCAGGAAAAGTTGGATGGTGCATCCGTTCAAGAATACTTTCTTCATCCAGTAAAATGGCATCACCGTAAAAACTATCATCTTCATTAAGATAGCGATAAATCTTTTTGATTCCGGGAAGGGTTATTTTTTCTATGTTTTCAGAAATCTTGAGAGTTGGCACACTGTTTACAGAGCTCAGTTTGTAAACGCCATCGAGGGCAGGAGTTTCATCGCCGGTTACAAGGCGGGTACCAACTCCGTAGATATCAATCGGTGCATTTTGTGTGCGTAAACTCGCGATGACTCTTTCATCGAGCTGGTTGGATGCAGCAATTTTGACATTCTGAAAACCGGAATCATCCAGCATTTTTCTGGCTTGTTTTGAGAAATAGGCAAGGTCCCCGCTGTCAAGACGGATACCCTTCAGTTCGTAGCCCTTTTCCCTGAGTTC
The DNA here is from genome assembly GCA_007123715.1 of Balneolaceae bacterium. Taxonomy (GTDB): domain Bacteria; phylum Bacteroidota; class Rhodothermia; order Balneolales; family Balneolaceae; genus Rhodohalobacter. Next base: position 4,921 of record SKKO01000206.1, read on the forward strand.
TTTAGCAACGATAATCGCATTCGGTACACCGCTGCCAAGTGTATCGTATGTATCCACCAACAGATGAGCAGATTTTGGATAGTATTCGCAATATGTACGGAAAGACGTTAATTCATCATCAAACGACTGAATCCATGAATGAGCCATGGTACCTCCGGCAGGTATAGAGAACCGCTGGGCGGAGTACACATTTGATGTGCCATCAAACCCGCCGATCATTGCTGCCCTTGTTGCATGAATGCCTGCTAACCCCTGTGCGCGGCGAAGGCCAAAATCAAGAACAATGGAATCTTCACCTGCAGCATATTTAATTCTCGCTGCCTTTGTTGCAATCAAAGATTGAAAATTGAGAATGTTCAATAGCAAAGTTTCGATGAGCTGGGTTTCCAGCAGGTTCCCTTCAACTCTTACGATTGGCTGGTTCGGAAAAACGATTTCTCCCTCTTTTACCGACCAGATATCTCCCCTGAATTTAAACTTTTTCAGAAAACTGATAAATTCATCTGAAAACCCTTCCTTTACAAGATATTCAATTTCTTCTTCACTGAACTGAAGGTGTTTAATGGTTTCTATGAGTTCTTTTAGGCCGCAAAAAATAACGTAACCGCCATCGAATGGAACTTTTCTGAAAAAATAATCAAAACTGGCCCTCTGCTCATGCATTCCCGCAAGGTAATAGCCCTGAGCCATGGTGAGTTCATAATAATCTGTAAATGAGGCGGGATGATCGATATACATAAGTAGTACTTAAATTTTGGTTAGGCAGCGAATCTTGCTTAAATGGTTCTTAAACCGTTACCCTCGTCTCATAAATAAAGTTTCCCGGATTATTTTCTTCTCTGATATCTGAGAAATTACTTATTAATAATAAGTGTAAAAGCCAAAACGCTGCTTTTTACGATGCATATCCCTGTAACATTTCTAAATGCTTAAAACTACATTTTGTACAATAGTTAATACAGTTTTATGATTCGATTGAAAAATAACGAATGAAGTTAAGAATGAGAAAGAGATTCAGTGACGAATTACGGATGTTTTATAACATTTTGCTGAATTTGTGCCGTTAAGTGGAAAATATTTCTCACAGCAAGGCCCTAAATTTGCCTATATTCAGAATTATCTTTTATTATGACAGACAATGTACTGATCTTGAAACCTGCTGCCACTATTTTAATACTTATTATCGTATTGGCCATCATAAAAAGCTGTGCAACCCCAGTTGCACCAACAGGGGGGGAACCTGACAGAACTCCGCCTCGTGTTCTGAGTACAGACCCACCAACTGGAACTACCAATTTCAGAGGAACTGAAGTACGATTTAATTTTGATAAATTTATTGACAGAAACTCATTCAGAAGAAATATCAGTGTAGAACCGGATCTTGGAATAGAATTTGAAATTGATTTCAGGAGGCGAACCGGAATTGTAGAGTTTAAATCACCTCTTCCTGAAAATACCACCCTCATCATACAGGCCGGTACCGATGTAACTGATACCAACCGAAATAAATTGGATCGACCATTTGAAATTGCATTAAGCACCGGTGACGTTTTGGATAATGCAACCATTATCGCAAGAATACTTGATGCAGAAACGGGAATAGGTGAAACTGGAAGGCGAGTTTTTTTATATCGTGAACCATTCGATTTAACCCAGCGGGCCAATTACGTTGCTCAGACGGATACTTCTGGAAGCCTTGCTTTTGGATACATTGCAGAAGGAACCTACAAGGCCTTTTGGATAAATGATACAAACCGTAACCGTATATGGGACCGGGAACGTGAAATGGCACAGCCATTCCGTTTTGAAACATTTAATGTGGCTTATGGTGACTCTCTGGATTTGGGTACCCTCTTTGTTTCAATGCCCGATACCGTATCCCCCCGTATTGAGGGTGTAGGATTGTTATCTGAAACACGGCTCAGACTAAGATTGTCAGAAGAGGTGATCTGGAATCAAGATGCTGAAATTATCATCACAGATACGCTCGATAATGAGTTTACCAAGGCATATCCGTTGTATGAATCGGATCAGGATCCTTTGATTATTTTTGCTCAATCGGAATTGCCACTCCCTGAAGAAGGAGTTTATACATTGAAGCCGGGTGGAATTACTGATAAAGCAGGCAACTTATTGCGGATTGATTTTTCTCCATTCTCCGGCTCTGCCGTTCGGGACACAAGTATTCTTCGCACCATATCGCATAATGCCGGCAGCGGGTTATTTCCCAATGACGCACTCGAAATTATCTATTCCAAATTCATTGACGATGACGCAGTCAGAGATTCGCTGCAGATTATTGAAGGCGACCGGGTAGTTGAAGATTGGGCAAATCTGGAACTGGACAGGCATATTTTAAGAATTAAACCCGAAGAACAGTGGCAGTCCGGTATTCGATATCAATTTCGTGTCTGGAATCCCTGGGAAGAAGAAAGAGAGCAGATTGAACCAGACATCTGGCAGCGTAACCAGCTCGGCAGTGTTGAAGTTACGTTACAAAATAACAACCCTGCAATTCTTAATTATTTGACACTTACCGATACGGATAACAGTATAAGGGTCGATACTTCATTTACAGACACCATAACCATTGATAATTTGCCACCGCTGGAGTATAAAGTCATTGTTTTTGAAGATGTAAATGGAAATGGAAGGTGGGACCCGGGTGTAGTGGAGCCATTTGAAAAACCCGAACCATACGCAATCCGTCGGACAATTCCTGTTCGGGAAGGATTTACTTCCGAAGTCGAACTAATTTTTCCTTCAGGCGAAATTTTCCCTCTACTACTTGAAGACACTGCCCAAGATGAAATCATTGAAGATTCAACAACAGATATGCCTGATCAAAACGGAATACAAGATCCATCAAATCGATAATGAACATGAGCGAACAACTTGAAACCTATTTTGGTGACTTCGCAATTTTTGTAGAAATATTCATAATTCTTCTATTCACATATGTAATAGTGCGAATCGTAAACAGAATTTACCGTCGGTTTGTAGAAAGGAGTGCAAAAAAGGGGGATGAAAATCTTACCACATTCAAGTTTTTAGAACACTCCATTTCAGTAGTTATTTACATCATTGGTATTAGTTTTGCGATTTCCGTGATTCCATTTCTAAAACCTGTTGCACAGAGTATTGTCGGGGCAGCAGGAATCATGGCCATTGCCGTTGGTTTTGCAGCCCAGCAGGCACTGGGGAATATCATCAGTGGAATTTTTATCGTGATATCAAAACCTTTTCAGATCAATGACAGGATTTCCTTCAATGATGGATTAAGAGGAGTTGTGGAAGATATCAGCCTTCGGCACACAGTAATCCGTAATTTTGAAAATCAAAGGATCATTATTCCAAACTCCATTATCAGCAATCAGATATTGATCAATTCCAATTATGCGGATTCAAAAGTTTGCCGGCTTATTGATATCGGGATTAGTTATGAATCAAACCTGGACCTTGCCAAACATATCATCCGTGAAGAAATTGAAAATCATCCGCTTAATTTTGACAACCGTACACCTGAGGATATCGAAAAAGGCACTCCAAAAGTAATGGTTCGGGTAATATTATTTGCAGACTCTTCTGTGAATCTACGTGCCTGGGCCTGGGCAGAAGATGTGCCTAATGGTTTCATTATGACTTGTGATGTTCTGGAGAGCATCAAGAAAAGATTTGACAAAGAAGGTATTGTGATTCCGTTCCCGCAAAGAACAATCAGTTACCTGAGTCCGCCAAAAGGTGAATCATAAGAGTAGTATGCACTTACCTTTGAACAGGGAATCAAGGCTGTGTAGTGCATTCCTTTGATCACAGCATTCTTTACCATGCCTTCCTGATTCCCTCTGCATTTTTATGTATCTTTTCAAGATTAAAAACATCGTTTTACGGCATAACTATTTTAGAAAAAAACAGATTACAGATGAGCTTTTATAATTCCTCCAAAATAGAGAAGAAATGGCAAGCATACTGGCTGGAGAATAAAACATTTAAAACAGCTATAGACCAGGAAAAACCTAAATATTACATCCTGGATATGTTTCCGTATCCGAGCGGTTCGGGGCTTCATGTTGGCCATCCGGAGGGATATACCGCAACGGATATCATTGCACGCTACAAGCGCATGAAGGGTTTCAATGTTTTACACCCGATAGGGTGGGACGCATTTGGATTGCCTGCCGAACAATATGCCGTGAAAACCGGTACTCATCCCCGAATAACAACCGAGAGAAATATAAAACGGTTTCGTGAACAGCTTCAAATGCTCGGTTTTTCTTATGACTGGGACCGGGAAGTGGATACAACCGACCCGGATTACTACAAGTGGACGCAATGGATATTCCTCAGGCTCTTTGAGAGAGGTCTTGCCTACGAAGATGAACAGCCGGTAAACTGGTGCCCGGAGCTCGGAACTGTTCTGGCAAATGAGGAAGTAATTGATGGCAAAAGTGAAGTGGGAGGCTACCCGGTCATTCGGCGTCCCATGAGGCAATGGGTTCTCAAGATCACCGCCTACGCTGACAGGCTTCTCGAAGATCTTGATGACCTTGAATGGCCGGAATCAACCAAAGAGATGCAGAGAAACTGGATTGGCAAATCAATCGGGGCTGAAGTGGATTTTACTGTTCCGGATCATGATGAAAAAATCCGGGTTTTCACGACAAGACCCGATACACTTTTCGGGGCAACATATATGGTACTGTCTCCAGAACATCACCTTGTAGACGTTATAACAACTGATGAGCAGAAAGCTGCAATCTTAAAATATAAAGAAGCTGCCGGACAAAAATCAGACCTGGAGCGCCAGGAACTGTCCAAAGAAAAAACAGGAGTATTTACCGGAGCCTATGCCATCAATCCGGTAAATAATAAGGAAATACCTATTTGGATTGCTGATTACGTTCTGGCTCACTACGGAACGGGTGCAATCATGGCTGTTCCAGGGGAAGATGAAAGAGACTGGGAGTTTGCTGAAAAATTTGGTTTACCAATTATTCGTACAGTTCAGCCACCCGATAACTTTGACGGAAAAGCATTTACCGGAGACGGGCCTTCAATAAACAGTGACTTTCTAAATGGCCTGTTTATCACGGATGCGAAATCAAAAATGAATGAATGGCTTGAAGAAAATGGAGTCGGGAATAGAAGTGTGAACTACAAATTACGTGACTGGCTTTTCTCAAGACAACGTTATTGGGGTGAACCATTCCCAATCATCCATGTGGATGGCAAACCGAAAGCCGTACCTGAAAAAGATTTGCCGGTTACATTGCCTGAGGTTGAAAAGTTCCAGCCGACCAAATCCGGTGAACCACCACTTGCACAGGCTAAAAGCTGGGTAGAAACCACAGATCCTGAAACCGGTAAAAAAGCATTACGTGAAACTAATACGATGCCGCAGTGGGCTGGTTCATGCTGGTACTATCTGCGTTACATCAGCCCTGAATTTGATGGCGGGCCGGTTGACCAGGAACAGGAGAAGTATTGGATGCCCGTGGATTTGTATGTAGGCGGATCCGAACATTCGGTACTGCATCTGCTTTATGCGCGGTTCTGGCACAAGGTTTTATACGACTGCGGTGTGGTTTCCACAAGGGAACCATTCAAAAAACTGGTTCATCAGGGTATGATTTTAGGAGAGATGGAATACACCGCATATGAACTGGATGGAAAAATTATTTCTTCAGAAGAAGCATTAGAAAACAATGGCATTAAAAAAATACCGCTGTCTGAACGTGAGATAGAAAAAAAGGGAGACCGTTTTGTAATGAAGGGCACCGAAATTTCTGTTGACGCAAAAGCTCATAAAATGTCAAAATCACGAGGTAATGTAATTAATCCGGATGATGTGGTAAATAACTACGGTGCCGATTCATTGCGATTATACGAGATGTTCATGGGCCCTCTTGAACAGGTAAAGCCATGGAGCACAAAAGGTGTTGAAGGAGTAAACCGTTTTCTGAACCGGGCATGGAGACTGTTTTTCGGTGAGGGTGAATTGGAAAAATTCAATATCAATAATGACGAACCAACTAAGGATCAGCTCAAAGTATTGCATGAAGCAATTAAAAAGGTTACAGAAGATATTGAAAATATGCGTTTCAATACCGCTATATCGGCTTTGATGATATTTGTAAATGAAGCGAACAACTGGGGGGAGGGTGTCCCAAAAGCTGTTGCGGAAACGTTTGTTCTATTGCTGTCACCTTTTGCTCCCCACATCGCTGAAGAATTGTGGGACCGTCTTGGATATTCGAACACCCTGGCCTACGAAATGTGGCCTGTTTATAATGAAGATTATCTGAAAAGTGAATCAGTTGAAATGGCGGTTCAGATTAATGGCAAAGTTAGGGCAAATATCTCAGTTCCATCCGACAAAATTACAGATAAAGAGTTTGTAATAGGCCTTGCCAAGCAGCAAAAAAATATACAACGGTATATTGACGGCACTACATTGATCAAAGAAATTTATGTGCCCGGCAGGATTTTGAATATTGTTGTTAAATGAAAACACTCTAAACAAGTTAACCCGGATTTCACTACATGGGTATTCTAAGACCGAAGTCCATCGAAAATCAGGGTAAGTAAGACCTTTGAGGGTGTTCGAGATGTTAATGCTGTCCGGGATATTAATTACCCCGCAATCCGTATCCCATTGCCATTGTCAGAAAATCAGCACAGCCTGCTTTCACGGGAAAAACGAGTATTTCAGAAGGTTAAATAATCAGTTAAATAGACTATTTCTCTTTTCGCCGTCAGCTTTAAATGGGCGAAAATGAATCTTATTGCCCCACTCATTCATCGTATTTATCCATTCTTCTACAAATTCCGTGGTAAACTGTGATTTATGGCATAGTGCCGCCTGTTTCGCCATTGCAGCTTCATCATTCGAAAATTGAATTTGTAATGTGAGGTGACTGTCATCAACTCCCATAAACATTTGGCCTTGATCATCCAATAAAGAAGAAGGCACACCGAAGTAATACAATTCTGGAGTTTTTTCCCATTCACGGCTCAAAACGACCTGGGTTACGGTCAAACCAGTGAGTCTGTGGTCCATATGATTTGAAAACCCGTCAGGTCCAAATGTGATAATGGCATCCGGATTTTTTTCATCGATTATATTGTGCAAGTCCAACATGAAGCCTCTTGTTTGAGATATCCATTCATTGTGGCCTTTCGATATCCCGAATTGATCTTCGTAATCAAGGTGTATCATTTCAATACCCAATATATCTGCAGCACACCGAAGTTCATTTCTTCTCACTGATGCAAGCTCGTCTTCGTCTTCATAATCGGTAAAATCGGTAAAACCGAGCCTGCCATCTGTTGCAATAACGAGGATTACCTCAACACCTGCATTTGCATATTGATACAAAATAGGGCTGACTAATGTCTCGTCATCAGGATGAGCAAATATGGCCATGAGTACTTTATTTTCTGATTTTTCAGTACTGATTTGATTGATACCGGGTAAGTTTAGGGATAATCCCGAAAATAGTATAAAACCTGTGAGTAAAGTTTTTAGAATGGCTGTAGTCATGAGATTATGAATGTTGATATTTCGATGAACCGCGCCGGGGACCGGACCGGTTTTCATGCGTTTGTGTACAGGCTGCCGGATGCAATATCCGGGTTACAGTTCATGTGTTATGGGGATATCTGAATATGCGAAATAGCCGGTTATCACTCAATAATTTTATTACGTTTGCTGTGCGATATCCAGGAAATTATGATATACTGGTAAAAATGTATGGAATGTATTTCCTTTAATGTGGAAAAAGAACCGATCAACATAATCAAATAAATCAATGTCACCATGTATGTATTATTAAGCCTGTTACTTTTACTTTCTTCCAATCTCATAGAAACTGAAACGGATGAAACTGTTGAAATCAAACAACCCCCATCTCTTGTTGTCGGCATCATGGTGGACCAAATGCGCCCCGATTATGTTTACCGGTTTTGGGATCACCTTGGTGAAAATGGATTTAAAAGATTGGTAAACGACGGTTTTACCTTTACAAATTCCCATTTTAATTATATGCCAACAGCAACCGGGCCGGGGCATGCATCGGTGTGGTCAGGCAGTACACCATCCGTTCATGGCGTTATGGGAAACAGCTGGTATGTACGCGAGCTTGACAGATCCATAAACTGCATCGAAGTGCCGGGATTTCTTGCATTAGGTGGAGATCAAGATACCGATGGCAATAAAGGGCCCGGCAATATGCTTACCACAACCGTGGGAGACGAATTGTATCTGCACACAGCTCATCGTACAAAAGTTGTCGGAATATCCAGAAAAGACAGGGGGGCTATTTTACCGGCCGGCCATACCGGTGATGCTTACTGGTACGACAGCTCAACGGGCAATTATATTACAAGCACGTTTTATATGGATGAATTACCGGGCTGGCTCGCAAACTTTAACGACCTTAACCTTCCACAACAATATCTGAGTGAGCCCTGGGAAACGCTCTATCCCATAGAAACCTACGTCGAAAGTATACAGGACAATAATTCTTATGAAGGCCTTATTCGCGGGCAGGAATCTCCGGTATTCCCGCACGATTTACCTGGACTGATGGCAAACCATGATCACAATTATGGGTTATTGTCATCTACTCCGTTCAGCGATAAGCACCTGATGAGGTTGGCCATAGCGGCAATCGAAGGAGAGCAGCTCGGAAGCAGGGAAACGACTGATATTCTTGCTATTTCATTTTCTGCCATCGATGCAGTTGGCCACACGTATGGCCCGGCATCCAAGGAGATACAGGATGCGTTTATACGGCTCGATTCCTACATCGGTACCTTACTCGATTACCTTGAAGAGAATCTCGGGAAAGAGAATTTCCTTGTATTCCTTACATCCGACCATGGTGGATTGCATGTTCCAGAGTATCTTGCCGATCAAAAAATTCCCTCAAAACGCATTAATTTTTCGGAATACGCGGCAGAGTTGAGAGGTTATGTGGAAACCACCTATGGACAAGACTTCATAATTTCCGGCGGTGCTTACGAACTGTTTTTTGACCGCGGCTATATTGCAAGTCAGGGGCTAAATCTGGGAGAGGTTCAGAAAGATATTGCCCGTTATATGTTACGTTTTGACGGGGTGGCAGGAGCACTTGCTGCCGAAACGCTCATCACAACAGAATTTACGAGAGGAATGCCAAAAATTGTACAGGAAGGTTTTAACATTAAACGCTCCGGAGATGTGATGATGTGGCTCGAACCTATGAAATACCCCAGCGGTGGAACTACCGGAACCGGCCACGGATCCCCCTGGATGTATGATACTCATGCTCCGATGCACTGGTATGGTGCGGATGTACCTAACGGGCAATCGGCCGTACGATCTTACATTACCGACATTGCTTCCACAGTGGCGACATTTCTGAATTCGCCTTTTCCTGCCGGGAACACAGGCAATCCGTTAAATGACTACATGCGTAATTGATATAATTTAAAATGAATAAAAGAAGGGGCATCTTAATCCGTTAACTGATTAATAAATGATATGTAGCAATTTTTGAATATAAATGTTGTCGGTAAAAGGCTAAATCTCTATCAGAGAATGAGACATTATACATTGCATATAATAAAGATGGGAAAATTCCTTTTATTTCATGCAACTTTACTGGGTATATCTATAACTGCAAGTTTCTCTCATTCACATACGATTAATCTTCTGCAAAACAATGATCATCTACATTTTGCAGATTTTTTTATGTGTGATTCAATCAGTGATTCTGTACGAACCGAAAAAGATATTCTTGACAAATCCAATCGTCTGGCAGAGGAAGGCCACAAGGAACAAGCATTGGAACTTTTGCATGAATCCCTGGAAAAAATTCGCCATCCCGGCTTGATTTATGCACTTGCCTACCTTGATCTGGTTGCTTCATTGAACAAAAAAGATTTATACGGCAAAGCTACAACCATGTATCTTGTTGCCCTATCCCGTTACCCATTTAGTGAGGAAGATAAAGCTGCTTTAATATTGGAAATATACCTTCTGAATCCTCTGCTAAACAGTGATGAAGAGAGAAATCTGATAGAATACATTTCTGACAGCGATTTTTATAAAGCGGCAGACGAAATCAGTAAAATATGGATACGGCTTGATCCCACTCCCTCCATTGCCGGTAATCAGCGGCTGATTGAGCACCGCATTCGAATACAGTACGCGCTGCATAAATTTCCGGATGCCGATCAGAAGCATGGCCTTGACGCCCGTGGCGTGGCCTTGCTCCGGTATGGCGAACCCGATACAATCTACGACCGCCCCTTTAATTTCAACAGAGGAGAGCTATTTGCCTTTGTTTCTGAATTCCAGGAAATGAAAGAGTCATTCGGTATCTCTGAATCAGCGGGAGATTTTACAGGATTTTTGGTTACGGAAGATGCGGATGACATATCCGATGATTCCGAAAACGGTCAAACATTCAGAATTACAGGCTCTTCCTCATCCGGAAATTCTCAGTTTGATGCTGCCCGGACAACAGATGACCTTATCGATACGATTTACCGGAACCCATTCCATACAAATCTGAACATCTGGGTTTACAACCGGTTTAATGAGGGTATGGATGAAAATCTGGTTTTTTACTTTGCGGAAACAAAAAATAATGTATTCCGGCAGATCGCATCGTTGGATGACTGGATACCGCAGGGTTTGTTCAGGCCGTCATCAAGGGGTTACAATGCCAGTTTTTCTCCGGCACTTCCGTTGCAGTATCTCGCTTACCAGCGCCTGATGCATGTTGACAGGCAATTTATGGATGCCTATAACGAACTTGAAAACCGGATTTTTAACAATCCAGTTGAGCGTTCTGAGACTGCTTTATTACATATGGCGTCAAACGTAAGAACAAGACACCAGCAGGCTACGGCACAACGCCATTTTTCAGCTCCTGAGGAACGTTCCACTGAAAATGATAAAATCCCTGATATACCTATGAGTGTGTTCCAGTACAGGGCACTTGGCAGCAATGATCAACCGGTATATATCACGTTTATCGAAAGCAGGCCTACGGTTTCATTTATAACCGATTTTCTTGCTCACCATGAAAAAATGGGTTCAGATGATGCCGTGGATGAATTATCCATTTTCTCAAATATAACACAATGGTACGGGCTTGAACACGGATTGCAGTTATACAGTGCGGATATGGAACCACGTGGCAGAATTCGTGATAACCCTATTCTTGAACTGGAAGATGAAAGGGAATTACCGGCTGTTACCATAACTAACATTCCATTGATAGAAGAGGGGGCTGTTCAGATTTTTCACTCCAAACTTTTCAATTATCACCCGGACACAGACCCTGCGGAGGAATCGGTGTATCCCGATGAACTTCGGGGGCTTGGTAAAACAACTTTGCTCCAGCAGGAACATTTTACCGTCAGTGATGGCGAACTATTATTAAGCGACCTGATTTGCGGGTACGGCAGGATAGATCACGACAGAGCACGATTCCCGTTTATTGTAAGCCATAACAGGGTGATCCCCGAAGGAGAAAACCCAGTAATACATTTTGAAGTGTATGGATTGATGAGTAATACAGATGGCTTCTCAAATTTTGAGGTGGATTATCATTTTGAACCCGACCGCCGTACATTCTCCCTCTTTCGCCGGAACCGTGACAGATTATCGGGTACGCTTGAGTTCTCAACTTCCGGCACCCGATTCAGGGAAAGCCTTGAGTTCGACACACTTACTTTAAGGCCCGGACGCTATACATTAAACTGGCAGGTCACGGATACTATGAGTGGAGAAACCGTGAGCCAAAACCTTATTTTTAATGTAGCAGAATTACAAGATCTTTAGGGCTTAACCAGTAGTTTACTGTTTACCGGGCATAAATAACATTGTTTCTACCGCAGGGTTATGGATCTATACCATAATACTCAGTCACTGAAAAATATTCATTTACATCAAATTCCATGACTTTTGATACCGGAGTGCCGGCAGGGATAATGATATACCGGAATTCAAAAAGACTCGAGGGTATTATTCCGGGGTCGGCACCGCCATCCAAATCATGAAAAACAATTTTGATGATTCCATTTTTTAAATCAACTCCAAGATATTGAGATGTCGGTTTTGTAATGTGCAGTATGCTTGGAAGGGTAAAAACAGTGCCCGCTAAATCAGATGCATTTTGAGATATATTTCGCATAAAAACCAAAACGGTACCCTTGTATAAAATATCTTCATTTATTGTGGGTTCATCTATACTGTACTCCCTTCTTAATTGACTGAAAAAATTAAACGAGTCCGACCAGTTTTCCTCTGACATTTCAAGCCATTCCGAGTAGATGACATTAGCATTTCCATCTACTCCGGGAGGCCCCTGTAACCCATCCACACCTTTGGGCCCCTCACACCCTGCAAGAATCAATATAGATGTTGCAAGGAAAAGGGAAATAAAATAGCTTAATTTGATAATTCTCATACCTGTGTATGTTGAAATTTTAAATATCCGTTAATAGTTACTGTAAAATAAAAAGACTAATAAATATCTCTAATATTACAGCTTTAAATAAAATGAAAATTATTACTAACGATTTATTCCTGGATACAAAAGGATTTTCCGATATACATGATATCACATCACGTGTGAATATCATAATCAGTGAAAGTGGTATTGATGAAGGATTTTGCCATGTATTTACGGTTGGTTCAACAGCTTCCGTTTCAACTATGGAATATGAACCTGCATTGGTTAAAGATATCAAAGAGAAACTGGAAGAATTTGCATCCAAACATATGCGGTCTCATCATTCCGAAACATGGGGCGATGATAATGGCTTTTCTCATATCCGGTCTACGTTTATGGGACCTGGCATTACGGTACCGGTTCGTAAAGGGTGTTGTATTTTGGGAACATGGCAGCAGATTGTCATCATTGATCATGATAACCGGCCCAGGAGACGTCACGTGATTGTGCAGGTAATTGGTGTAGAGGAGCGGATGGGATGAGATCGTAATGAAATTTTTGATTTTTAGAATAGACGTTGTTCGGCAAATATTATTTTTTTGGTGATACTTTAAGCGGATGTATATTTACATCATTCAGGCGGGGCCAGGGCATCCAAGGCTCATGAAAATAATCAGAAGCATATGTGGTTAAACTTATCGAATCTTTATGGAGCAGTTTATGCCGGGTAGCCTTGTTGCTGCAGTTTCATTGGTTTTGTTTTTTGCAGGGTATCGGTACTACTCCAAATTTCTAGCCGAAAAAATTTACAGGCTGAACCCTCATTATATTACTCCGGCACATCGCTTTAATGACGGTGTTGATTATGTACCTGCCAATAAATTTGTTCTCTGGGGACATCACTTTACCTCGATTGCAGGTGCAGCACCTATAGTAGGGCCGGCAATTGCTGTTTATTGGGGCTGGCTTCCTGCAATGATGTGGGTTGTTCTTGGAACTATATTTGCGGCAGGAGTCCATGATTTGGGTGTGATGGTGCTATCAGTTCGAAATGATGGCAAATCAATCGGGACATTAGCTGACAAGTTAATAGGAAAAAGAGCCAAAATATTGTTTCTTTTTATCATACTGATTCTTGTTTTGATGATAAATGCTGTATTTGCATGGGTCATTTCCAATCTTTTTATCAGTTTTCCCGCAAGTGTACTCTCGATTTTTATACAAATTCCACTCGCTGTCTGGATCGGTTTCAAGACATATAAAGGTACCGGAAACATGATCATACCTGCAATTGTGGTACTGGTTGTGATGTATTTTGCAGCTATTATTGCCAGCTATGTACCCTTACTTCAGATTGATCTTGTCCGATATTTTGGCGGTGAAGAAAACTTGCTGATTTTTGGTCTGAGCGGGGTAGAGATGTCATTTTTTGTGTGGATCATAATCCTGATGGCCTATGTTTATATCGCTTCCACGCTGCCGGTCTGGATGCTTTTACAACCCCGCGATCTCATCAATTCTTATCAGCTTCTTTTAGGTCTTTTGATCTTATACCTCGGCCTTTTCATTACCAATCCGGGTATTTCCGCTCCACCTGTAAATTCTTTCGCTGATGATGTAAACTGGTTTCCGCTTCTGTTCATTACCATAGCATGCGGTGCAATTTCCGGATTTCACGGCCTGGTTTCATCCGGAACAACAGCAAAACAGCTCAACAATGAAACAGACGCTCGTTTTATAGGATATCTTGGGGCAGTGGGAGAGGGTACACTCGCATTGATTACCATTGTCGCAGTGGTAACTTATTTTAATACCACAGGTGAATTTATGGCACATTATCACTCTTTTGAGCAGGCAGGTGCTACCGGACTGAACATATTTGTGCAGGGCGCTGCACAATTAGCGACAGGGTTGTTGATACCTATCGAAGCGGCTCAGACAATTATTGCAGTCATCGTAATCAGTTTTGCCGCAACTACGCTGGATACCTCTGTGCGGTTAATGAGATATATTATCAACGAGTTGGGACAAACGTATCATATCAAGCCACTTACAGGGATGCACTTTTCAACGCTTATAGCTGTTGGAACAAGTGCTGCGCTTGTTTTGATCCCCGAAGGCCCTCGGGGGCTTGGTTCAGGCGGCTACCTGCTTTGGCCGCTTTTTGGCACTTCGAATCAGCTTCTTGCTGCCATTAGTTTGCTGATCGTTACCATATGGCTTAAACAAAAAGGAAGAAGTATTATATATACCCTTGTGCCTCTGATTTTTGTACTCTTTATGACACTGTGGGCTATGGCTGACCAGGTTTTTTTCGACTGGTCAGGATTAGGAGGGAAGGATGGAAATGCACTGTTATTTTTCTTTGGCTCTGTTATTTTGGTTTTCGCTATTTGGATTATACTCGAGGGAATTCAGCTTGCGGGTAAATTTTCAGACAATACCAAAGATTAAAGATGAGATAAAAGCTGCTTTAACGACTAATCAACCCGGTAAGATAGTCATATTCACTAGCTGCACCATTTGAGCCTGTTTTCCAGTCATAGACTTTTCCATCCCTTCCAAGTACTATTTTAAAAGGGATTCCAACAAAACCAAGTTTAGCAGACAACTCACGACCATCAACATAAATAAAATCGTAATCTGTACTTTCTTTAAAACTCATAGCCTCATTTTGCCCCTCATTCCAGCCAACAGTGGCCGCAATAATGACAAGCTCATCAGGATATTTGTTTAATGCCCGTTGAAAACCGGGAAAAGCACTTAAACAGGGACCGCACCAGCTTTCCCAAAAATCAATTATTACAATTTTTCCTTTAAATTCTGCGACTTTAATCTCATTTCCGTACCAATCATAAAAAGTTGTATTTTCAACCAGTAATTTTTTTTCATCTGATAAATAATTTATATCCTGTCTGCACCCTGCAAAGAAAATAAAAATGAGAAATAGAAGAGCGGAAATTATATTTTTCATGTTCAGTCGA
>SKKO01000009.1 GCA_007123715.1 Balneolaceae bacterium
AAAAAAAGGCAGAGTTGATTGAACTCTGCCTGTGTAATTTGAATTATAGAAATGACTAGTCAGGATTAGTTGGAGCAGCTGCACAACGGCCACTTTCAGAAGTTTGACCTGTAGCTTGATCGTCAATTTCTATTAACCAAGCGCTACAAGCTGGTTGAAATGTTACATCCATAATCATTAGATCTGACGGAGAGCTAGAAGGAGCGGCAGAGACTTGAAGAACTGCTTGCCCTGTTGCAGTTACCGTATAAACACCGTTTTCATTAGATACAGTGTTAGTTGTTATCGTTCCAGGAATAGAAAGCCTCTGGGTTATTTCATTATCATCTATCCATGCCCCCTGAAAGTTCCTATCTGCACCACCCATCAATTGTGGTCGAGACCAAATTGCCTGTGCCTGAACAGCTGCACCCATTAGATCCTGTCGTACGGCATCCCTGTTGGCCTGGTCGGCCGCGGTACCAAATATGTTAATAGCTACCACAGTGGCGATACCCACGATGATGGTTACCAGTATTACGAGTAATAATTGTTGTTGACCCATTGTTGTTTACCTTTGAGTTTAATTAGTGTTTAAAAAATCCTTTGCAGGGATTTTGGTTAAAGTGGTTTTGTTATTGTTTTTCGCCGGCAGGCTGAGATTAGCGCGGAACGGGATGTTGCACATGGAACCGGACAAACCGGTAGCAATTATCAACATTCAAACCCATACAAACCCTCACCAAGCCAACACATCTTAATGACTATAATATTAAATAATTTTAACACTTCAAACTTTTCTATGTTATCGTGTAAAATTTTACTGCAAACATGAACAATTCGAGGAGGTCTATGAAAAATGTAATTGAATTATTACAGAATCCACCTGCAAATCATTTATGACAGCCGGTTACATTTTCTTTAAAAGAAAAGATATTCCGGACTGAATTTAAAGGATGCACGAAATAACAAAATGTTACAAAATAAAAATGCCTGTTATCTTATTCAAAAGTTTAAAATCAGGTTATAATTATATTTTAACAAGTACTTAGATATTTATGTTTGTACAAAATTATACCAGTATTCCTGGATTTTCTCCCTACACTTTCTCTCTATTTTTCTTTATATTAACACATGTTTTTTACAAAAATCAGTCATTATTTTCTCTTCAATAATGGATCTTTGTGCGAATCTGT
Source organism: Balneolaceae bacterium (assembly GCA_007123715.1). Taxonomy (GTDB): domain Bacteria; phylum Bacteroidota; class Rhodothermia; order Balneolales; family Balneolaceae; genus Rhodohalobacter. Next base: position 1,176 of record SKKO01000009.1, read on the forward strand.
AATCCTTGAATCACCCACATTGTTTTATCCTTTCTAAAACAAAATAGCAGCCATTTTTATTAGATTTCATTAATTAAACTTGCCTTCATATCCAATTATCAGGCAAAATTATACAAATTTCTTTGATGTATTTTTCATTTTTTGAGCATAGCCGATACCTGATTTGAAAAGTTATCCACATCCGAAAACGCGTGATCGCGCTTTGAGGCGCCAAGGCTAATCTCGTATCAACAGTTAAATAGCATGGAAGTAATCCCCATCAGGGGATGCTTACCCGTCATTTCTTCGTTGCCATGGCACTTCGATCCATATGGTGGCATTAAAGGTGCCTGCCCTTTCGCAGCTTTAGCTTAAGAGGATGGCGCATACTTTTCCTTTGTTCAGTCCCTTTTTTGAACCGGTATCGAGCCCTGGCTGGGATCTTTGGAGATGCGTTTGGGCAGATATCCCCCCGGGTAGTGGGTAATGTATTTATCGCCGAATAAGCGATTATGGATCGTGGTATTTTTGTACACTTCAAAATCGAACTTGCCAACCCTGCGGTAATAAAGGGTGATGAATGAAGATGTAATCACAATAAAGGTGGAATAGAGAATGGCCAGCCACAGCATCTGACTCTGGATAGGCTCGGCAAAACTGAGCAGGATAATGGCGAATGCGATCGGTCCGTTCTGAATTCCTGTTTCCAGGGAAATAGCCCTCTGAAAGATCGGCGATAACCGGAACAGCCTCGACATCCAGAAACCAAATAAAAACCCAAGCAGCCCTACAGAAATGGCGGAAAGATAGATTGCAGCCGGAGTCTGCAGCATCAGCCCGGAATGGCGGGCAAACGCCGTTCCGATAAGGTATAAGATCACAATAATCCCCATAAAACCGGCGGTATCTTCGGCCGTTTTGGCCCATGAGGGCGATTTATACCTGAGAAACATCCCCATTGCAACAGGTACCAATACCAGTACAAGCGACGCGATGATATTACCTGTTGGAATCACAAATTCAGCACCCGTTCCGGCTACCATCATCTCCTCACTGATTTGCCGGGTAAATTCTTCCGTATAGAATTCCAGCAGTATTGGCATCATAAGCAGTGCCAGAACAGTTGATGCCGTGGTCATGGCAATGCTGAGCGCCACCGAACCCCTCGCGAAATATGCGAACATGTTCGAGGTGGTTCCACCCGGCAGACAGCCGATCAGAATAATGGAAATGGCGTACGCGGGGGGAAGGTCAAAAAAGATGGCCAGGCTGTATGCAAAAAACGGCATCAGCCCGAATTGCGACAGAAAGCCAATCAAAATCCCGCGCGGATACCGCATCACCGTCTTGAAATCATCAATGGTAAGGCTGGCACCCATCCCGAACATGATGGAAAATATCATCACGGCGAGCAGCACCTGGTCAATCGGATATAAGAGCTGTGTTGTAAATTCCATCGTTTCGTTTATTGATTAAAAAAGCGTCGTTACGCTTAGCGCATAGCGTTTGGCGTTTAAATGAAGTAAATCAGGGATTTAATATTTTGAAGTTACCTTGCTCATTTTTTATTTAATGATTTATCCCGCTTTGGAGTTATCAGCCGGGTACATCTCCTCAATAAGCGCGGCATATTTATCGGTAATCACATGCCGTTTCATTTTATGGAGATTGGTCAGCTCATCGCCCACCACAAAATCCTTTCCAACCAGCCTGAAATCCTGAAGCAGTTCAAAACGTTTATAGCCGTTAGAAACGGAAATCATTTTTTTGATCTCGCTCTGAATGATTTTTTTAACTTCAGGATTATCCACAAGTTCTTGCAGGTTTTTCGCTTCTGTGCCATGGCTGCGAAATCCTTCCAGGCTTGGTACAATGAGCGCACCGATATGTTTTTTATCCTGGCCTGCTACCATGCAATGTTCAATAAAGGGGCTTTGGGTAAGGCGCATTTCGATGGGTGAGGGCTCCAGGTTTTCACCGCTCAGCAGAACAATGGTGGCTTTCGACCTGCCAAGAATTTTCAGGCAATTGTTGAAGGTGATCATCCCAAGGTCGCCGGTATTGAGCCATCCGTTGCGAATGGTTTCCCTGGTTTTCTCCGGTTCGCGGTAATACCCTTTCATTACCTGCGGACCTTTGATCCATATTTCTCCCCGCTGTCCCCTCCCCTCGTGTAGCTCCTTCGGGTTAGGATAAATCACATCGCCTGTTTCCAGATTCATGATCCGGATTTCGGTATGAGCCAGCGCAGGCCCCACAGTTCCAATAACAATGTGGTCTTCGAGACGCACCGCTATGACTGGAGAAGTTTCCGTCATCCCGTATCCTTCCAGAACGGGGATGCCAACATAGTTAAAAAACCGGTCGATTTCCACAGGGAGCGCCCCGCCGCCTGAAATAGTGGCTTTCAATGACCCGCCGGCACTCATGCGTACCGGCTCGAGTACCGCCACATTAAAAAACCCATAAAACGGGGTTACGATAAGCCATCGCAAAAAATGCAGCGGCGAAAGCAACACCCGTTTGGCCACTGATGCCGGCTTCAGCCTCAGTTCCCGGCCAAAAAGAAAGAAGAGGGAGTTTTTATACTGCCGGCTTAAAAAATAGGCCGTATGAAAAAGCAGGCGCCTCATCGGGTGCGCTTCATTCACTCTTTTCAGGATGCGCTGATGAAGACTTTCCCACAGGCGCGGGGCAGAACCCATGAATGTCGGTTCCACATTGCTGAGGTCATCGGCCAGGTTCCTTACATTGGAATAATACGTACAAACTCCGCAGGATATGGTAAATACCTCGAATACCCGCTCAAAAATGTGCCAGATCGGAAGAATGGACAAAACCCTGTCGGTACAGGTGAGCGAGATGGGAATCACTTTTACCTGCGACATCATGTTGGCATGGGATAGCATAACCCCTTTTGGAGTGCCCGTGGTTCCTGATGTATAGATGAGGGTAAAAAGATCGTCCGCTTTTATATTTCTGATCCGTTCTTCGGCCCGCCTGTCGCCTCTTGCCCTCAGTTCAGCTCCTTTTTTAATAATATCCTGCAACCTGTGAACCCCTTTGGGTGCTTCTGCATTGGGATCGAGCAGGATGACTTCCTTCAGTTTGGGGAGATCTTTTTTCAGTTTTTCAACCTGCCTGAGCATCACGCGGGTCTCTACAAATGCCACTTTTATCTGTGCGTGATTGATAATATAAATCATCTCATCTTCGGTGATGTCTCGCCCGCGGGGTACATCCACGGCACCGCATAACTGGGTGCCGTAATCTGCGAGAATCCATTCATAGCGATTATCCCCGAACAGGCCAATATGTTCACGAGCTTTTACCCCAAGGCGAATAAGTCCGGTGGCAAGGGCAAGGCCCTGCTCATAAAGGTCACGAAACGACACGGGATGCCAATCCAGTTCCGCTTTCCGGGTGGCAAAGGCAGGCAGCGACTCATAACGGACAGCCGCCTCGCGGTAAAGTTCAGCAAGATTTTCAGCAAGAATTCGGTTATCCATCATGTTCGGTGAGCCAGGGGTACCATCGTTTTAAAAAATTCTCCAACATATCACAGCGAAGGAATATACTTGTCTCTGCCTAAAAATTAAACTCTGATTTTTGAGAAGCGAAATGGGGGCAATTGGAAATTTTGCAGAGGGCGGGGTAAATTAGGGGGTTTGATTGGTTTGCGGGAGTGAAAAGTGAAAAGTGAAAAGTGAAAAGGTGGGTGCCTGCGGGGAATTTTGCTGCAGTTATAGTTATTGTTGGGAATCGGCTGCCGTCGCTGAGGCGATGGAGTTTCAAAAAGGTGAAGTCGTTGAATGGATCGTTAATGACCAGCAGCACCTGGTGCTCAAGCGTGATTCAGATCTTGTGGCCTCACTCAAAAAAAACTCCCCAAGACTCGGTGAGTGCGATCTTTGACAGGCTGTGGCAGCAGGCCAGGCTGCAAACGATGCAGCCGCGAACCCGCGAGCGGGCACGTGATTTAGCCACCGGCCATCTCGGCACTAATAAACATGTGATGTTAGCCAAACTCCAGGGAGGGGGCCTGCCCCCTCAGCAACCATGACACACGATTTCGAACCCTACCACCTCACCCTCTTTTCCCTTTTCACTTCTCACTTTTCCCTTTTCCCTTTTCCCTTTTCACTTCTCACTTTTCCCTTTTCACTTTTCCCTTTTCACTTTTCACTTTTCACTTTTCACTTATATTACCCTTATCATTCACATTCATCTGAATACTCAAACCATGTTCAAACCGGCTTTTTCCATTTTACAAAAGGAGGTGATGCAGGAACTGCGAACCCGGTACGCGGTTAATACCCTTCTTGCCTTTACCGGTGCGGCACTGTTGTTGATTCTCTTTACGCTGCGTGCCCATCAGCTCGACCCCATTCCGAAAAGTGGTCTGGTCTGGATTATTATCCTATTCGCGGCCATGTCTGGGATGATGCGCTCGTTTGTACAGGAGGCCGACAGAAAAACATGGCCGCTGCTGCAGCTTCATACGGGTGCCACAGAAGTGTTTCTTGGCAAGCTCGCCTACAATTTTCTTTTTTTACTCGCCCTGCACATCTTTACTTTCTTTTTCTACATGCTGATGATGAACATGGGTATTGTAAACGGCCTTTATCTTGCCGCGTCCATTTTTTTCGGAGCTCTCGGACTTGCTTCTGTAACAACACTCACCTCTGCCATGATAGCCCAGGCCGACCGGAAAGGATCCATTTTTTCGGTGCTTTGCATTCCCCTTGTGGTTCCGTTATTGCTTATCTTAACAAGAACAACGAATATGGCACTTATACAGGGCCCGGATGATGGTGCCCTGAATGATCTCGCAGCTCTCATTGGATATTGCGGAGTTACAATTACAACAGGAATTTTACTCTTTGATTATATCTGGGAGGATTAATTAGCTTAAACTTGAACTTATTACGTGAAGATATCTCTTTTGGTGACCGCCGGCTTGTAGGCCAGGAAAAACCGCGAAATCAGGTTGAAAAAATTCTTCAGTCGGGCCGGCTGAGTCACGCGTACCTTTTTACAGGCCCCGATGGTTCCGGGAAAACAGCATTTGCCCTTGCTATGGCAGAGGCTGTGAATGGAGTGGATCATCTTACCGACCTCAAAGAAACAGCTATTTCCAAAAAATCGAGCTGGTACAAACACCCTGATATTCACCTTTTTATCCCCCTGCCGACCGGTGCAGGCGATAATGAACGTAAGGCAAGGCTCGAACTGCTGGCCGAAGATCCTTATGAAATTGTGGATTTCACTCTGCGGCCTACACTTACCGACCCCGAATCGAATAAAAATCTGAGAGCTTTTTATTCGATAGAATATTTCCATGAAGAGATTCGTCAGCGCACAGTTTACAAACCTAATGAAGGCAGGCG
>SKKO01000257.1 GCA_007123715.1 Balneolaceae bacterium
CTAACTATCTCTTTGTCGCATCCATCACCCGGAATACCGCAAAGCGATCTCTTTGGGGAATTCCGGGCCTATAAAATCGATCATCCGCGATGCAGATTGTTTTGAGCAGATAACCGGTACAGAAGCTTCATAACAGGGTCATGCGTTGCACAAAACAGGAGGATTTTTACATGGAATCACCAAAATTCACCTGTTTTTAAGCGAAAAGTACTGTACAAGGATTGATTTATATCAGTCATAAATAGAAAATATCCTCGATAATTTAATTTTTAATCATTTTTGGATATTTATTCAAGAGTAAACATTTTGAAAGTTCAACGAACTTGTTGTTAATATTTCCCTTAGTTTTTGAGTAGACCTGATGAGATTGGGATTGTTAATTTTTTCATTTTTTTGATGATATATTTTGGACCTGAATAGACATATTGGTTTTTGGGGCGCTACAGGAATTGGTGTAGGCGCAATGATTGGTGGTGGAATTTTGGCACTAGCCGGCGTTGCATTTGCGGTAAGCGGACCTTCAGCCATTTTTGCATTTCTGCTTAACGGATTTATTGCCTTTCTCACAGTTTTTAGTTTTTCGGAAATGGCAGCGGCTCATCCCCAAAATGGGGGCATTTACACGTTCTCAAAAAAAGCACTATCGGTTCAGGCTGCGTTTGGAGTTGGGTGGGTTGCCTGGTTCGCATCCATTGTTGCATCGGTATTGTATGCTTTGGGATTGGGATCCTTTGTTTTGATCGCAATCCAGCAAATCTATCCTGCAATTCAGGAATCGGGATTTAGTCCGAGAGTTTTAACGGCTTTGATAGCATTAACTTCTTTGGCATTTTATACCTGGCGGCTTAGTAAGGTTGGCGGTGGTAGCGGGATGATTGCAAATATTGGAAAACTGATCGTATTCGCTGCTATTATTGCAGCAGGCTTGGCCATGACTGTTAAAACTCCCTTTTCTGAAATAACAGCAAGTTTTCAGCCCTTTTTTACCGGTGGAGTAACCGGTGTTTTAGCTGCAATGGGTTATACATTTATTGCCGTGCAGGGATTTGGACTCATTACAAATGTTGGCGGTGAAATAAAAAATCCAGAGAAAACGATACCGAGAGCTATGATGGCTACGGTTTTTATCGGATTAGCCGTTTATATCCCCATTCTTTTTGTTGTTGTAACGGTAGGAGTACCGGCTGGCGAAACCCTTACATCAATCAGTATTCAAAACCCTGAGGCTGTTGTGGCAGTGGCTGCACAGCAATTTATGGGTACTTTTGGATTTTGGATGGTCATTTTTGCCGGTATTTTTTCGATGTCAACAGGACTTGAATCCAACATATTTGCGGCATCGAGAATATCGATGGTAATGGCGAAAGACCGCACGCTGAGCTATCAACTTTCGTATGTTGATAAAAAAACCGGACTTCCAACAATCTCCATTTACGTAACCGCTACGCTCGCCGGACTATTGATTATTCTTTTACCAAATGTAGCTGCAGCGGGTGCTGCAGCCGGGTTGATTTTTCTATTAACCTACGCTTTGGCACATGCATTAAGCATATTGATGCGAAGCCGAAATTTTGAGAGCACCAAAAATTTCAGGACTCCCTTCTATCCTTTCACTCCAATTCTGGGATTGATTGCCTGTTTTGGCCTGGCAACTTTTCAAGCGTTTGTAGAGCCTTCCGCCGGAATTATCTCTCTTTTTTGGCTTGTATTTGGTGGTGCCATTTTTATCATCTTTTTCATCCAAAAAGCGAAGGTTATGGATGCTTCCGAGGAAGCTCTCCATCCTGAATTAGTGAAACTTCGTGGATTAAATCCGCTTGTATTGGTTCCAATTGTTAATCCTGAGAATGCGGAATCAAAGATTTTTTTAGCGAACTCTTTGGCACCTCCTCGCTTTGGAAGAGTGCTTCTACTGTCGATTGTCTTGAAAAATCAGGAAAAAATAAAGTTTGAAAAAGCACTCGAAAACAATCAAAAAGCAATGTTTAAAGCGATTACGACATCTGCTTCTTCGGGATTAAATCCGGACACACTGATTACAATAGCCGATGAGCCCTGGAAAGAAATGGCGCGTGTGGCGAAACTTCACCGTTGCAAAAGTATCTTGATAGGTTTGAGTAATATCACAGAGCTGCAAATCCAGAAGAATATTCAAAAGCTGGTCAATACGGTTGAATGTGATGTCGTTATTTTTCGGCAACCTTTTATCGGCTGGGAAATTTCTGCCGTAAAAAAAATACTTGTTCCGGTCGCCGGATTTTCTGAGCACGATTTGTTGCGGGCCCGAATATTAGCCAGTTTATGGCGCGAAAATCATCCGATGGTCTCCTTTGTTCAAATTTTACCAACAAACACCCCTGCAGAAGTTGTAGGAAAATGTCGCAAAAAATTAAATTCATTTGCTTCCCAAATCATCCCGGAAAAAACGGATACCCAGGTTTTTTTGGATGATAATCCTAAAGAGTTACTCATTTCCCTGTCAAACAAATCTGATTTAGTTATTTTGGGACTCACAAAGCCCGGACCGAATCGGCCGGTTTTAGGAAGCTTGCCGGTTGCATTAGCTACAGAGACTTCCTGTGGATTGATTTTTATCAGTCGAAAATAATGTTAAAATATCACGATCTGTTTGATTAAACACCAATCATCCAGTCACCATAATCTGGCAGATGAAATTGTCATGTCAACGATGAAATGACTGCCATGCTGGTTTACAGTTGACATGAACTAGCCTCTGGCAACATGTGGAGATCCCGCATCAAGTGCGGGATAACGTTGTTGATCCCCCGCGATGGCGTTATTGGAATGCTTCCCTGAACCGTATCAAATCTCTCCAAGAATTTCTCGCAAGCCCTCAAGGTTGCGCTCCAGAACTTCTCGGACATCCTCACCATCGGTGTGGCCGATAATGCCGATATTTCCTGTATATCCGGACTCAATCAGCGATTCAATCATCGCTTTTTCGTAATCACCTTTTCCGATATCCAGAATGTGGGCACCGTCTTTTTCCATGCCGTTCAGATTCACGGTTTCCAGCCAGGGCATCAGGATATCTAGGACTTCATCAAAACGGTCGATTTGAGCATGGCCATGGTGAAAATTAAAGACAATCCCGATATCATCTATTCCGGTGGCTTCAATCACACGAACCTGGTTTTCAGGAATTCCAAGCCAGCCTTGATGATTATAGAGGGATACCGCACTTCCTGAGTCCTGTGCCCGTTCATGAATGCGCCGAACCATTTCCGCCACCCGCTGAACTTTTTTATCATCAGTATATTTTTCGTAAAAATTGGTGTGCATTCCGATCCAGATTCGGGTGGATACTTCTTCGTTTTCAAGGGTTTCGAAAATGAATTCATGTTCCGGAAGGAATCCGTCAGATGCCCGCTGGTCAATCCAGAGCCAGACGGAGGTGAGTTCAATGTTGTGTTCACGCAGGGTTTTGATCTCTTCGGAAAACTGTGGCAGGTGCTCGTTTCGCCAGTCATAGGCCATTTTCGTGAAGCCGAATTCATTCAGCATTTCAGCCCGCTCCTGAGCAGTGCGGTTTTGGTTGTCATACGGGATGATGCACCAGGCTACGAGATTGTCCATTGAGAACAGGGTGTGAGATTCTGTTGTTATTTGATTCTGTTTACAGGAAACCAGAAGAAACAAAATTGCGATGAAAACACTGTAGTTCGAAAATTGATTTTTCATGTGAAGTGATTAATTTTTTTATTGATTCAGTAGATGGTCAGCAGCCAGCACAAGGAACATAAAGTTGCTCGAGCCGCCGCCCATCACATATTCCGATTGCTGCCACAAATAGGGGAATTCTTTCAGCTCTGGAAAATCAGGAGCGATAAGTGCCGTGCCCACAATTACACCTCCCGGAATAAAGCTGTAATCCATCCGGTTGGTACCGTAAGCCGCAAGCTTGGAGCGTGCACCCACACCTGAGGCATATGACTGTGGATTTGATCCCGGCTGTGTTCCCAATACAAAGTTGATCACATTCAGCAGATATTCTTTACCGAATTCATCGGGAAAGGCTTTGTGAAGGAAATAGTGCTGAACCGCCTGCCCCTGCAGAGTCCAGCCGCGCCCCCATAGCTGCATATTGAATGATACTCCGTATGGGGTATCGGTCATGGATGCTTTGATTTCGGCATAATAGTCTGCTGCAGCACGGCGCATGGCAGCAGTGAGTTCAGGGGCATTAATCTCATGAACACCCCTTGCTACCTGCCAACCGATAGACCGGAAATTTTCCAGAATAAAATCACGGTTTTCGATTACAAAGTTCCTGTATTCGTGTTGACCGGTTGCACGGTATAGCTCCACTGCGGCGTGAATCTTGTTTCTTCTTGCCGGGTCGTTCAGTTCACGTTCTGCGTTCCAAAGCTCAACGGCTGCTGTAAGGGCCTCTTCAGCCAGTTTTGTGTCATATTCTCTCATGGGATTTACACTCGATGCAATCCGGGCAATAGTTTGATATTCGCGTGACGGATTAATCTCTGTAAAGACCCATCTGTCATCCTGCAGGCCGGAATGGGTTGCCGTGCGATCCTGTAATCCGAAAGCGGGATCATGAATCAGATTGTCAGTCTGGCCGGAAAAATCACCGCCCATTACATATTGAGTAAGTGTAGGTACAATAATGCCCCGGTAAAGGCGCCCGAGACTTTGGTAGCCGCCAACAACTGTCAGCAGTCCATGCTCAATTTGCTGTAGTATATCGGGTTTGCCATCGGGCTCTCTTATTTCAACCAGACTTAATTCTTTGTCTATCAGTGTATTATCACGCATCACATTAAATTCCTCAAAGGCTGCGCTCAAGATGAATATCTCTCCTGCCTGTGATTCCACCCTCAAATCATCATCACCGGCATCGTGCCACCCGCCGCGGTTTAGCCCGGGAACATGGTCACCCGGGTTATAAGCTGTCAATGTTGATGAGCCCTGTAGGTATCCGTCAAAATGATTAAAGTTTACCGGGGCCATCAGGGCATCGTCCATGTGACATGCATCGTGCCAGAGTCGATATTTTTCTTTCACACGCATGTGGCACATCTGTACAGGTAAAAAGTAATCCAGAACAGGCTGCCACACATTTTCATCATATACCCGTTCTGAAATTCGAAATACCTCACTTGCCTGATTATCCAGTACAAGCTGGTACATTCCATCGTCAGTAATATCTGTAAAATCGAAATGATAGTAGCGATATCGCAGAAAATCGCCCCAAAGTTCAGGTTTCCGGGATAATACAGTATCGTGTTCTCCATCCGGTGAGATTTTCACAAGCTGAATTTCTGAATCGAAGTGATCATTCGGATCCGTTTCAATCACTGCGATTTTTTCCTGTTTGGGATGATATCCCACCATGGAATATTGCATCACCGGTTCATAGATCCAATCGGAGATCACATGTGGTTTGATAATCCACTCTATGGCACCATCTGTTGCTCCTTCAGCAACAGTACTGCGAACCACAAACCAGCCATTCTGATGCTGAACGCGCTGATCAAGAAGTTCCAGTTCACCGTGCAGGGTTTCGATCTGAAGCCTGTACCCCTCGATTTCGGGAGCTACAGTAAGCATTTTGCCTGTGGCCATGGGTTTGGGGCGGCCACAGTGGTTCGGCAGGGGACGGTAAATCCTCAATTCACCTGAAGGAACGATTTCAGGGTTTGGATCACAATTTTCATCAACCCTCACACCGGAAGGGTCCCGTGGAAAGATGCCCGTGCTGCCATCCATATTCCATGATTTTCCGAATAGCTCAAAAGGGGAAAGTTCCATAATAAATCCCGCTTCACCGATCCATTCAGCGGGCAGTGGCCTGTCAAGGTCCACCCGGACATGAATTTCATCCCGCCTGGCAGATACAATCACATCATAATTAAAATAGAGATCGGGATAATAGATTGGGTTAAAGCCCCGCAGATGCTGGCTTGAGTCGGGATACATCAGTGTTGTGGTAACCGTCTGCTTTTCGAAATCAACCACACGGTTTTTTTGAACCGGCATGGGTGACCACTGACCCGGTGTAGGCTCAAGCCGGAGATCTCCGTTAGTAGCGATACGTGTTCCGTGCGATACAATAATAATTCCACTTTGGTGGCTCTCAGGGAAAGTGTCAAGGAATGGCATTACACCCACACCCCGGCTTTGGAAATATTCAAGATCATTTAGTGTAAATGATTCCGGCTCATTAACTTCAGATATGTTCTTATGATATGAAGAATAAAATGCCAATAAACCTGAAAGAATGCCTGCAGAAATAAAGATGATACCGGATTTTCTGATCATCATGGTTAGTAAGGTTTGAATATTTCCCTTTTTGGTTATACAGATATTAATACCCGATAAAACTGTTTTGCCCTTACAATTAAAAGCACGCCGGAGAGCCCGTGAATAACAGAGGAACGGACGAACCGAATAACCGATTAACAGAATAAGTGAAGGCAGGAAGGGTTTAGCCATGTAGGCCGGAGAGCCCCTGAATAACAGAGGAACGGACGAACGGATGAACTGATTAACAGAGTAAGTGA
>SKKO01000069.1 GCA_007123715.1 Balneolaceae bacterium
AGGTACCCGTTATTGTTATAATCGAACCAGAATGCAGTGTTGGCATTGATGTGATCCGGCAAGCCGGCCTCATCAGAAACACGTGTAAATCCAGTGCCACCTTCATTTCTGAAAAGTTCCGGCTTCCCCCAGCGATACACAAAGAGGTCTTCGTATCCGTTATTGTTGTAGTCACCCCAAACGGAACCCATCGAAGCGCCCAGTCCGGACACATTCAGATCAGCCACACCCATCGCTTCGGCCACATCTATAAAGGTACCATCACCCAGGTTCATATAAAGTGCATTATTAGAACCGAAATCGCTGCTTGTAAGATAAATATCCGGAAAACCGTTTCGGTTGAAATCAGCAATAGAAACGGAAGCCCCTACTGATGAAATCTGCGGAAGAATATGGAGAAGTTTCTCATCGATGGTTGCACGGCGGTGAACAAAATCCACGCCAACATCTGATGTCACTTCCTCAAGATAGAACCCGTACCTGTCGATAATCTCCTCCATATCACCGATAAACACGGCGTTGGTGATTTCATCATACTTTTTCATGCCGAATGGTACCGACACGAGCAGCAGAAATATAAGCGTGACAATAATTTGATTCAGTAACCCTTTTTTCATCGAGTCGGTTTAAAGTTGAAATACCTTTTTCTTATTTTTTTCACGTGAAAAATATAAGAAAAAGCGCTTGCATTATCATGAATTTGGTTTAAAAATCCTGGCCGTTAAACAATAATGCCGACCTGAATACATGAGGAGTAACATAACGGGTATGATAGTTTATCCAATCCTCTGCATGCCTTTGAAATACGGGATCACCATATAAAGTGCCGGCATCGCTGTATTCGTAATCTGCCTGACCATGGTACGGTAAAGGTAAAACGGTAGCAGATGCTTCCGTGTTATAATCGCCGTCTTTTACCCACCCGTCTGAGACAAAAATGTAGCTTCTTGTATAGCCTTCAGCCGGTTCTCCCGGCGACTCAAAATGAAGCACCAGTTCATCGCCAGCATTCATAATCACATACCGGTCATCAATGTCGTGAAGCAGTTCGCTTACATCGCCAAATCTTGTATGAAAACCCTCCAGGTCCCTCCATCGCTGGGCCGTACTTGAGATTTCACTATACGTTGGCAGCTTTGGAGAAAACGCATCAGCCCTGTTCCATTCAGAAAAACCGCGATATCTCAGCTCCTGCATTACTGGTTTCAATTTTACTTCGGAAATAAATGATTCATCCAGTTTATTGGCCTGGAAAATACCATCCCAGTAAATTTCTGATGTGGTACTTAGCCGTACTTTTCGGTTATTTTCGTTTGCAAAAGCATCTTCTAGGTCTATCAGTATGGTTTTCAGTTTCCCTGCCGGTATTCCGTAATCCTCGTGAAGGATTTTCCAGCCTCCTTCCTCATCAGTTACTTCTACCTTCAAGCCACGAGGCGGATCAATCGACCCCTGACTAAGAGCAAGATTGATGGAACTGTCGGTTGGCCTGAGCCAGCCGGAAAGTATCAGCCATTCTCCATTTTTATGAAGATTTCCATCCATCTCTATCACGATGGAATGAGTTTCAACCAAACCCTGGTAAGCCGTTTTACTGAACGGTTTAATATATATTTGATTTAACTCAGAAACGATTTTAGTGAGATCATTGCCGTGTTCATCTGTAACACTTGCAACCGGCCTCGGGGTGTCCATGAGACGTGTGGAAAGATCAGGTGCCGGAAAAACAAATCGTTCATCCACGAATATTTCTGTACCAGCAGGATGGTCAACCGCTACAAGCCCCACATAATCGAAGAAGTGGGTTTCCCATAACTCGGCAGTCACCCGCAAATCATAGACTCCATTTACAGGGTTTAGCCTGTGACCCGGAATTTTAACCCTGTCGAACGTTTGAATGACCCCTGCAGTTTCCTGCGCATTAATTCTGAGGCCGAGTGGTGATCTCCATAATGCATCTGTTATAAAATGAATATCTTCACCATCGTTTGTAAAGAGCCAGGGACAGGAGCCTTTTAGAATTTGTTCATTGAAGATGGTTGCACCCATACCGAGTTCAGCGAACTCTGCCTGTACAGAACCGTTTGGCCAGATGATCCGAAGCATCTGGGCTTCATCATGTTCTCCCAAACCAAAGTGAACGATCGGTGAAGAGATCAATTGCTTCTGATAAAGAAGGCCGGAACGCACTTCCATCTCTCCGCCAATTCCGAATGAGTTTATCCGCTGGTCACCAAGATCACCGGATGCCCTGGCCCGGATAGAGCGTGCATGATAATTTTTTGTCCCTTCATTTTTAAGGTGAAAGGGTGTCAAATCTTCTGATATCCCTAGCAGGTCAAGACGTTCATTTCCATCTACATCAAAAATATTGACAATACCACCCGGCAATACTTGTTCCAAAGGTACCGGGTTCCTGTCTTCATCACCCAGCCATATCCTTGTCTGTTCCTTGTCCGTCAAAACAAGGTCAAGTGCCCCGTTATTGTCAAGATCTGCGATAAACAGGCTGGCATATCCGGTTGCAGGTGAGATATGGCTATTTTCCATCAGCAAATCACTCCTCCACTCATCATAGCGAAAATCGAACCGGTGTTTCAGGAAAGTGCCATCTGTATCAACAGATATAATGTTAAACCGGCTATCGGCATTCAGGTCTGCCACAGCTATAGCCGCTATTTGTTCAGCAAGCATTTGCGCTTCACTGAAACGCCCTCCTCTCATGTTGTTAAATGTAACCAATGTGCCATCTGCGGAGAGAATGGTTGCTTCAGGAGCTCCATCTCCGGTTAAATCGGCCCACAGAAAATTCCGGACATCGCGCACATTCCGGAATGGTTCGGTTTCGGTAAAGGTACCGTCTCCATTATTCCGGAGCACTAAAGGTGAGCCGTTTTGACGTGCAAGCAGGATATCAAGATCTCCATCCATTTCCATGTCAAAAGCCCAAAGTCCGTAATAGTTACCACTTGTCACAACACTGCTTAAACCCGTTTCGGGAGTAACATCCGTAAATGCCTGGTTATCATTCAGCCGGTAGAGCCTGAAACCGCTATCCCCTGCAAGTGCAAGGTCATTCCGAAAGTTATAGTTATAGTCGATTTCAATGACAGCCGGTACCGGTAACAATGTATCTGTATTTCCCGGGAACTGCAGGCGCACATCATTACCCACAACCACTTCACCATTTGTGATTCCAATCGGAAATGGCGGGGATTCTTCCAACAGTGTAACCCCTTTAACCCAGCTTGTCCTTTCAGCAGCCAATTCCAGCGGAAGTTTCTCAAGCTGCATTTCCAGATCCGGTGCGGCAACTTTGACCTCAGGAGCAGGAAGATGGATAAATTCGGTAATCAGGTATCCCACATCTGTTGGCGGAAGCTGCACCCGTAGCAGGTCGTCCTGGAAACTCGGATGGGATTCCAGTCCGCTGCGCAAGAAGGATAATTCCAGCGATAACTCTGAAAAATTTTCATCGTTCATCAAGCTATTTACAATTTGATACTGATTTTGAGTATCCGTATCCCAGCCTGTTGATTGATCTCCCAGTACGTCAAAATAACGGGTAGCCAGTTCAGAATCCTGTTCTTTCACCCCCAGACGAACCAGTTCCATAAGTACTGACTGATTTTGAGGAACCCTCTCGTGTAGCATCAGCAGGTTTTCCCGAATTTCTGCTGAATTCGTAATATCATCTTCCCTCTCCAATTCCTGAATCAGTGCGTAACGAACACGTAAATTTTCAGGAGCAGCAGTTAAAGCACGCCTCAAATAGGCAATAGAACCCGTGATATCTCCTCTCCGGCTGTCTATAATACCGGCGAGGAAAAGTACATCTTCATGCTCCGGGCTTAACTCCAGTGCACGGCCTATTCTGTCTGTTGCAAGGTCAAAATTGCCCTGTCTCATGGCATAAACTGCCAGATTCGCCCACGCTGCACTCTCTTCGGGGAATGCCTGTGCAACATCATTCATTTTGTTAAAAGCGAAACGGGACTGGTCTGTCTGGCTGGCTCCAAGGCTCATGAAGAAATCGGCAACTGCCTGCTGATAATCTGCATCTGTTCGAAGCACTTCACGATCTGCAGGCCTGCAGGAAATGAAACCGATGTTTAAAATTAAAAGCAGGAAGCTAATCGTCTTCAGTCTGTACATAAGATAAATGATTGAATATGGCAGCCGGATTAAAGTTTATGAATGAAATGGCTGTAAATTGATTACTTAATTATTGGCACCAAAAATAAGTATCTCGTCATTGTTTCTTGCAACGATGATATTACTATTTTCATTGCCGAGATGAATCGGCAGAATTGCCCTTATCTCTCCTTCAACATAAAAACCGCTTTCGCTGATGGAGAGAACTTCGAAACTTCCGGCACCATCTCCTTTCAGAACCAGTCCATAACCGGCATCCTGTCTTCCTCCCATGCTTGGTTTTACATCAAAGAGATTCCCCCCAAGTATCAAATCGGGATTCCCATCACCATCTGCATCTTCAATGTGAATGGATGTAACCGGAAACCACTGAGCTTCGAATGGAAGGTACACCGTTTCGAATGTACCGTCACCCTTATTCAGAAGTACCAAAGATCGTAAATCATTGATTTCCTTTTGGAGTGCTTCCTCAATCTTTTGCGGGTCGAACAATTCACGGATACTATTTCCGGCAAAATCCCGATAGCTGCGCACTATACCCCGGATATTATGCATCTGCATCATCAATTCATCAAGCTGTTCGAACGTTTTTTCAACCCCATTCACATGTAAAGCAATGATTGGATCCGTATGCCCGTTTCCATCAAAATCATTAACATAAAGTTTCAGCGGGTTATCTTTAGATGGCTGCAACCGGCTGTTGATACCAAAATTTCCAAGGACAATATCCTGGTATCCATTTCCGGTCAGATCGGCGGCCAGCGAAGACTGCCACAACCCATTTAAATGTCCAACACCCGCTGTTTCTGTTTGATGAACAAATCGGCCGTTCCTGTTTTCAAAGTAATGAACAGACATCCATTCGCCGGCAATAATCAGATCTGGCAGATTGGTATCCGGGTTCATTATCCAGGACGCTGTTGTTACATTGCCGATTGTTTCCACTTCGGGCGCTACAACTTCCGTTACATCCGTAAATACACCCCTGCCATTATTTTCGAGAATCATACTCTGCGGGCCAATGCCGTATCTCCATGGAATGGTGTGTCCGCCAACAAATAAATCGAGGTGGCCGTTACCATTAAAATCGCCAGCCCTCACTACAGATCCATTGATTGAAACATCCGGCAAACTGTTAAATGATTTTCTGAACAGCCCATTACCTGTATTAATATAAAGCCTGTCGACCAGCTCGGGAGATTCACCCGCATATTCATTTCCTCCGCTCACAACGTACAAATCCGGCAGGCCATCACCGGTTGCATCAAAAAAAATGGCATCGACATCTTCACTGTGCCTGTCTGAATTAAAATCGGGCTGATCCGATTCCACAAAACGTCCCGGTTCCTGCTGCAGGAATAGTTTACCTGCAAACCCTCTCGAACCGCCAATGTAAATATCGTCAAGGCCGTTTCCGGTAATATCAGCTACTGCCAGGGCCGGCCCCCGGGTAGATTGCTTATACGGCATAAGTGGTTCCCGGTAAAAATCGTCAAACGTATTCTCAATATGACTGATGCTGACTCCCAACTCTTCCGTCACATCTCGAAATAAAGGCACTGAGCCGGAATCATGTAGTGTGGAGTATTCAAATTCACCGGAGGCATCGTGCTGACGCAAAACAAGGGTTTGATTCGCAGCCACTTCAGTGAGTACCTGATAGCGTCTGTCGGGCCATATCACAAGCAGAGAATCTGCAGATGCTTTCATGCCCAGTCCAAAGTGAAGAACATGATCTACCGAAGACTGAAAACCTCGTGTCGGAAATTGCTCCCGGTAATGGATGTTGCCGGAGTCTTTGTCATAAATAAATACTTTGGTGCCTATCCCGGTTGAATTATCAGTATCTCCTTCCAGTTTCATTTTCAGGAAGTTGGTGGAATCCCCCGCGACGGTTGTATTTTGATAAATAAATGCCGGGGCATCGATATTGTTGACCACCAGGTCGAGAGAGCCGTTGTTATTGAGATCAACATAAACCGCTCCGTTTGAAAATGAGGGTGTTGAGAATCCCCATTCAGCCGTTGAATTCGTAAAGGTAAGGTCCCCATTGTTTTTGAACATATAATTCGGCACGTGAACTTCAGGCATCATCTCAATAAGGGCGTATTCCTGGTTTATCAGTTCGTCTCCCCTAAACAGTTCCCTTACAGTAGCCAGACGGGCCACATAATCGAGGTCATTTGGCCTGTGAGGCAAGCCATTTGTGATAAAAATATCCTTGAAGCCGTCATTGTCATAATCTGCTAAAAGCGCCGCCCAGCTCCAATCGGTACGTGCAACACCCGATGCAAAAGCTGTTTCACTGAAAACAGGGACACCTTTTCCTGCTGGAATACCCCTGTTAATTTGCAACGTATTTCTGTGATTTTTTTCACCAAATCCAAAACTTTTTTTGGCATCGGCGATCATAACTACATCCGGGCCGCCCGATCTCAGAAATACGTAGTGATCTTCCGGCATCATATCCAGTGAAAGGATATCCATTCTGCCATTATTGTTGATATCACCCACATCATTTCCCATCGATGAATTACTGGTATGGCCCACCATTGAGTAGAGCATCTCGGTGAACGTGCCGTCCCCGTTATTGATGTAGAGATAGTCATCCTCATGAAAATCGTTTCCTACATAAATATCCGGCCAGCCATTCTGGTTGATATCGGTAATGGCGAGACCGAGACCATAGCCGAGTGCACTGCTGTATATCCCGGATTCTGCTGTCACATCCGTAAAGAAACCGCCTTCATTTCTGAACAGACGGTCTCCGGCTTGCGGATGCGGGCGCGGGCGGAGGACATCAACAGGACCATAGGTATCTGTGCCATGAAAGGTGTGGTTGAGTAAGAATAGATCGAGCCTGCCATTATTGTTATAGTCAAAGAATGCAGCATGGGTAGAATACCCCACAAAATCGAGCCCATACTCTGCTGCTCTCTCCGTGAAAGTGCCGTTTCCGTTATTGATAAAAAGCTGGTTGGGGCCTCTCTTATTTTTAAAATTCACCCGGCTTACGTAAATATCAAGATAGCCGTTGCCAGTTACATCACCCATCGTAACGCCGGTTGACCAGCTATCGGGATCATTGATGATACCTGCCTGCTCCGTTACATCTTCGAATACAAAATCTCCCAGATTGAAATAAAGACGGTTATCCGTCATGTTACCGGTAAAAAACAGATCGGGCAGACCATTGTTATTCAGATCGCCTGCAGCCACCCCACCCCCGTCATAAAAATAGAGGTAGTTCTGAATATTGAACTCAGGAGTACTTTCAATATCATTAGAAAAATGGATGTTCGTTTGGGATGAAGGCAATAATCTGAAACGGGTGTCTTCAACCTTTCTGGAACAGCTCACAAAAATAAGAGTGCCAATTAACCAAAGAATAGTGATACTGAAAAGAGCGTTTCTCATAAATTGTATATCAGTCTGTAATCGTAGCCGGATTAGAAATGCAGTTTAACCTGATTTCACAAATGGATGATCATCATCCAAAATAGAATCAGTAAACTAATAACAGATCAGTAAGATACTGCCAACTTCGTTTTGCTTCAAAAAAATGTTTAAACCATTACGTAAACGGCTACTATTTATTTTTTACAGTGCCTAAAATTGTTTACAAATGGATATGTAAAAGGTTGAATGAACAAGGACAGATCAGAGATGACATAAAAAAATTTCGTGCACCTTCGCGCCTTCGTGTCCTTGTGGCTAAAACCTTTATGCCTTCTCCTTATGAATCTGTCATTCACTACATAATGATATGCTACTAAAAAATGACTTATTCACAGATTATCATTATCATTTTAGTTTCAGCTACAGTCATTACCCATGAAGGATACTATTCTTAAAAAGCTCGTTTTGTTGCCCGTTGTTTTATTGATGTGTGCGTGCAGCAGCAAAGAAATGGCGCCCACTCTTTTTCAAAAACTGGAGCCGAAACTTACCGGGATCACGTTCGAAAACACCATCACAACAAGCGATTCGATCAATGCCCAGACCGATGTGTTTATCTATAACGGTGCCGGTGTTGCTATTGGAGATATCAACAACAATGGTCTCCCTGATATATTTTTCTCAGGCAACATGGTTTCAAGCAAACTGTATCTGAATCTTGGCGACATGCAGTTTGAGGACATCACTCAAAGTGCCGGAGTGGCAACCTCCGCCTGGGCAACCGGTGCATCCATGGCGGATGTAACTGGCAACGGTTATCTTGATATTTATGTCTCCGTATCGGGCCCTGAATGGTCAACGCCCCGAGAACGTGCCAACCTGCTGTATCTTAATAATGGCGATAACACATTCAGGGAAGCTGCTGCCGAATTTAACATTGATGATACCGGTTTTACTACTCACGCTGTCTTTTTAGATTATAACGGCAGCGGATATCTCGATCTTTTCCTGTTGGGCAACTCACCCGGGGAGTTCAGGAGAGGTGAATCGGGAATGGTGACCTTTGGTGAGAGAAGTAACGACCCTAACGGTTTCGATCGTTTATACCGTAACAATGGGGATGGCACCTTCACCGACGTATCCGAAGAAGCAGGAATCCTGAAAAAACTGGGGTACGGTCTCGGTGTGGTAGCCACTGACCTCAATGGCAACGGCTGGCCGGATATCTACGTTTCAAATGATATCACTCCTAATGATGTATTGTACATCAATAATGGAGACGGAACATTCACCGATCGTGCAGCCGACTTTCTTCGTCACACAAGTTTTGCCGGAATGGGTATGGATATTGCCGATTTTACCAACAACGGATGGCCTGATATACTCCAAAGCGATATGATGCCGGAAGCTTTACCCGATCGCAAACGGATGAGCGGTTCAACCACCTATAGCGGATATATGGACCTTCGCCGCATCGGGTATTTCCCTCACTTCAATCAAAACACCCTCCAAATGAACCATGGAGTGGACAGCGAAGGAAATATCATTTTTAGTGAAATAGCCCGAATGGCAGGGGTAGCCTATACAGACTGGAACTGGACGGTGTTGTTTGCCGATTTTGACAACGACGGCTTTAAAGATGTTTTGGCAACAAATGGATATCCCAAAGCTGTAAATGATTTTGATTACCTGAGTGATATGCACAATGCCCGCCGGCTTGGCGATCCGCAGCGGGTTAAAGAGAGAGAGCGTGAAATACTCAGAAATATTCACTCCTACAACGTGCCTAACTATATTTTCCGAAACAACGGTGACCTTACTTTTACCAAAAAAACAGAAGATTGGGGTATGAATCATCCCGGTTATTCTTATGGCGCGGCGTATGCCGACCTGAACAATAACGGCAGGCTCGATCTTGTGATCAATAATATCAATTCCACTGCTTTTGTCTATGAAAATGTTGCGACTGAATCAGAAACTGCCAATTTTCTGCAAATAAAATTGAATGGTGAATACCCGAACCTTCGCGGAATTGGTTCTAAATTATTATTGTGGGCAGATGGCCAGATGCAATACATCTATCATAGTCCATACCGTGGATTTATGTCCACAATGGACGATCGTGCACACTTCGGCCTCGGCAGTGCGGAGATTGCCGACAGCCTCAGCGTTATCTGGCCGGATGGCAGCCAGCAGTTTTTGAGCAATATACCGGGTAATCAAATTATTACCCTAAGTCAGTCTGATGCAGTCCATACGAATGACAAATTCCCACCCAAAACCCGGAATCAGAATATCTATTTCCACCCAGTTGATCCCGCTTCGATCGGTTTAAATTTTACTCACCGCGATGATCATCAATCAGTTGATTACAGTGTGCAATCCATGCTGCATTATATGATTTCGAGACAGGGCCCGCCGATAGCTGCTGGCGATATTACAGGGAACGGGCTTGATGATATCTATATCGGAGCAAGTGCCGGATTCCCGGGTAAGCTATATTTTCAACAGGATGACGGTACATTCACTGAGGCTCCCAACCAGCAGCCTTTTGAGGCCGACAGAAATCACGAAGACTGGGGTGCCGTTTTCTTTGATGCAAATGGTAATGGTCTGCTTGATCTGTATGTGGCTAGCGGGAGCTATCATACCTCTCCCATTTCGTCTTTATTGCAAGACAGGCTCTACATCAATTATGGGAACGGCCGTTTTTTACGTGATGACAATGCAATCCCGCAAATGCTTACCAGCACGGCTGCTGTCGCAGTGGGCGATTTTACCGGAAACGGCATGTCAGACCTGTTTGTGGGTGGCCGGTTAACACCGAGAGATTATCCAAAGCCTGCCCGAAGTTATATCCTCAGAAATGATGGCGGACGCTTTACCGATATCACTTCGGAAGCGGCTCCCGAATTCATTGACGAGGGAGGCATGATTACCGATGCCATCTGGATTGATTTTAACGGTGACGGTAACACAGATCTGGTTACTGCCGGTGAATGGATGCCGGTTCAGTTTTTTGAAAATACCGGAAACGGGCTTCGGAACATCACCGCCGGCACCAATCTTCCGCCGGGCAATGGCTGGTGGTACAGCCTTGCTGCCGGTGATTTTACAGGTAACGGTTTGCCGGATATCGTCGCAGGAAATCTTGGCCTGAATCACTCCTATACCACATCACCGGGAAGTAATTTCGGGATGGTGGCCGCAGATTTTTCAGGTAATCGTGAAACAGAAATTGTTTTGACTCAGAATATCGATGGAATCCAATACCCATTTCATGGCCTTGCTTTCTTTGGACGCGAAATGGAAATGATCGCCATCACTTTTTCAACATTCGAATCCTTTTCAACAGCCGATATGCGCAGAATATTTGGGGCTTCAAGGCTCAGTGAAGCCCTCCATTTTCACTCCGATACATTTGCGAGTACTCTTTTTGAAAACCACGGAGACGGAACATTTACGAAGCGTCCACTGCCAAATGAAGCACAGGTCTCTCCCATTAAGAGTATGGTTATTGACGATGTGAATGGTGACGGACTCCCCGACCTGATTCTGGCTGGAAATATCTACAATACGGAGCCCAACGTTGCACGGGCCGATGCAGGTAACGGCCTGTTACTAAAAAATAACACCAACGGTTTCTTTAAATCTGTTCCCGTAATGCAAAGCGGTTTGCTGACTTCGGGCGATGTACGTAGCCTCGTAATTATCAATACACCCGATGGCAAGGCACTGCTTGTGGGAAATAACAACGGCAGTCTCCAATATTTCCTGATGGAACCCAAATAAAATCAATACAGATGAAATTTTTTTTACTTTTTTTGTTTCTACTGCTAACAGGAATAATGTGCAGCAGAGAACACATCCAATTCACACCTGAAATACATATTGAGCATGTTTGGGGCCGTGATTTCCCGGATATTGGCATTTACTCCTCACCCAGAGCTGCTGATCTCAACGGGGATGGTTTTAAAGATCTGATTTTTGGAACCGGTAAACTGGAAATGATGGAAACTCACATCGGAATCGTAGCACTTAGCGGTGCAACCGGAGAAACACTATGGCAGCTGCCCGCACACGACCAGGTATACGGGTCTGCAACACTTCTTGATATTACCGGAAACGGAACCCAGGATGTGATTATTAATGGCCGCGCTGCCATGCTAAAAGCGATTGAAGGCAGAACCGGTAAAATCATTTGGGAATTCATGTCTGATGCCAGCCACAGTATCGCAAAAGAAAGAGGTTATTTTAATTTTTACAACGCACAGCTGATCCCCGATCAAAATGGCGACGGCCTCCCCGATTTGTTAGTTGCAAACGGAGGAGATTTTACCGTTCAGCCATACGATCCCAATCGTCCGGCAGGAAAATTGATGATCATTGCCTCAGCAACGGGTGAAATCATTGCAGAAGCCACGGTTCCAGATGGAAAAGAAACCTATATGTCGGCCGTGGTAGCCAAACTTCATCCTGATGATGAAGATTATACGGTTATCTACGGTACGGGTGGAGAAACCATTGGAGGTAGTCTTTACCGGACTACCCTTACCGATGTACTACGTGAGGATTTGACTGGTTCAATAGAACTTGCAACAGGAGTTAATAAAGGCTTCATTGCGCCACCTGTACTTGCAGATCTTACCAACGATGGTACCCTGGATATTGCTGTCAACTCGGTCGATGGAAGAGTTATTGCAATTCGCGGCACGGATAGTGCAATCTTATGGAGCGTGACAACAGAAAACCGGGAAGTTTATGGTTCCATAGCAGTAGGAAATTTCACAGACCAAAACAGGATTGACCTGTTCACCACTTTCTCTATCGGTGTTTGGCCAAATCTTCGGGATAATGAGCAATTACTTATTAACGGCATGACCGGTGAAGTACTGGCACGGGAAACATTCGGCATATTCCAAACCGCAACACCTGTTGTGGCGGATTTTAACAATGACGGATTCGATGATGTTTTATTGAGTATAAATATTGGGTACGAGCAGTTTGACGGGTCATTTATTTATGAGCATTTTTTAGTGGTTTATGATTTGTATAACGATTACCAATACTCGATAAATGACCTTGAAGAGGGAGCTAACCTTGCTTCAACTCCATGGATCGGAGATCTTGATGGAAATGGAAAACTCGACATTATTTACTCCGTGCTCGGTGATAACCGAGATATTTTTGCCATGAACGGATTCAAAATGTCACGGCTTCGTTCAACATACAATCTTGATAAAAAGGTAAAGTGGGGATCGTATATGGGCAGCAGCTACAACGGTATCTATGAAAAAAATTAAAAATGACTATGTTGAACTTTCGAAGTCTTTTGAATGGATTTGAAGCTTATTTCCATCAAAAAGCTTCGATGTTCCAAAATTGACTGGCAGACTTCGAAAGTCTTTTCCTTACCGTCAATCATAATCAATCCAGACAATATCCCATGACAACTCGACTGGATCCATCGTTTTTCCGACATGCTGACCGCTCGGATACTGGTATTGCAGCTGCCCCTTCCGTGTTTCCGTGGCCATAAAGCATGTCATTAGTAACTGTTTTTTTGTTGATTGTTTATTTTCACACAGCCCAGCCACACAAGTAAGGAACTTACACATGCGCTCCAGCTTTTCACTTTTCACTTTTCACTTTTGCCTTTTCCCTCAAACCACCTCACCAATACGGCTTTTCTTCAGGGCAGGCAACTAAGGCATTGCCTTCAAAACATTGTTTATATGGAATCAGGCGGCTGAAAATACCGGCAAAATAACCCAGGCCATTATCAATATTTGAGTAACCATCGGGTAAATTGTACACAAGATCATCTATTAATTAAATGTTTTCATCCCATTCTGGCCCGCCTGATGCTATATAAAATTGATGACGCAACACTTCGAACGTAGCATCAGGCCCTTGTAATGCAAGAGATTGCTTTTCAATTGAGGATAAGAGTGCATTCGGGAAAAATTCAATTGTGTATTTCCCGCCGGAAAGATCGTCAGCATCATTTCTGTGTGAAAAAACAAAAAGCTGCTCATCCTCCCAAAATTGTGTTCTAATTCTTACATAAATTCTTGATTGCACATCAGCAAGTTTATCAACCCCCCCGTCAATCCATATAAAATAACGTGTAGGGACTCCCGGTACTCGCTGAATAAATATTCTTGGAGTTGGAAACTCATTTGGCATCGTAATGACAGAGCTGCTCTCATTGCCATCCGGTAAAACAGCCCGAAGTCGATATTGCCTTTCTGTTTTGATTTCCTCATCCGTCCAGACGTTGACCGCATTAAACCCCTGCCTGAATTGTACCAGTTTTGGAGTCATAATAATTGTTTTCGCAGTTTCCAGTTCGGTCAACGTGACCTGCATTTCAGGAATGTTATCTTTTGCTTCCAGTTCACCGCGCACAGGTGAAACCCTCACCCATTGCGTATCTGCATTGGCATCAATAAAACCATATACGGTAAAGTAAAAACGGTCATTTTCCTGGAAGGGCTCAAAAGTTTGATTACAGGAAGTAAGGAGAGTGAAAAGTGAAAAGTGAAAAGTGAAAAAGATACTTAAATGAAGAATTGTTTTGAATCGTTTAATTAACATATTAATTACAGATTTTCTTTCTACTGATGTAAAAGCTTTCTTTTCTTCTGAAGAGTCAAAAAAGAATCTGTCTGACGAATCAACAACAAATCCCATAGCACACATAAATTTTCCACTTTTCACTTTTGCCCTTTGCCTTTTGCCTCCCGAAGAGTCAACCTTGTCACATTCGCTCCAGCCTTTCACTTCACCTCCAGTTTAACCGTTACATACGGTGCAAATGTAAGCTGATCGATCCGTCTGTTCGTAAATACATCGTAATAGAAAATGTTTCTCTGGTCATATAGATTGATGGCGCCAGCCTGAAGATTGATATTCGAACCGGATTGCGATATGATAAACGATCTTTCAACAGAAACATCAAGCCGGTGAATATCGGGCATCCGGCCTTTGTATGGCCTGTCCACAATCACACGGCGTGTTCCCCTGTCGCGGTTTACATCCGGCAGACGTTGCCTGAAATCAAGCACATCATCAAAACCCAGCGGACGTGTAAACGGCATTCCGGAACCAATCTGCCACCTGATGCCGGCAGTATATTTGCCAAGCTCAAGGCTCATCAACATATTTAACTGATGGCGCCTGTCATGGGGTGGATGAAAGCTTTGTACAGGTTCACCGAACCAGATGGAAAAATGGTCCTGAGCCGATTCATACATTGTCCAGTTATAGCCATAACTCACCAGGCCATAAAATAAACCCCTGTTTAGTTCCAGCCTGAAATCGGTACCATAAACCGTTCCGTCAGCAAGGGCAAGGTCTGTTGTGAATTCAGCAAGTGTATTCCAGACAGGAATAGAGAGAAAACTCATCTCTTTGTAATACGCCTCCACCGACCAGGTTAATCCGTTAGTAAAGATTTGCTGCCAGCCTGCAGTGGTATGAATCGATCTTTTTTGTGAATCACTGAGCGGTGAATTCATCCATGCCACGAAAACGGAGCTCACATCCCGTATATCACTGATTCCTGTAACAGGCTGAAGATAAATACCCGACGAGAGGCTAAACTCCTGATTTTCCGAACGGAATGGTCTCCATGACAACCTCAACCTGGGTTCGATTCCGACACCGAAAACACCCGAATAATTGAGGCCAACACCCGGTTGAATATTGAACCTGTTCGCCGCTGGAATCGTTGCCTCTACATATCCTCCCGCATAATACTGTGAAGTAGAGGCGTTATCAATACCAACAAATTTTTCAGACAACTGATAATTCAGAAACTTCAGACGCGTATACATTCCATACTCAAACCGGACCTCACCGGCATACTGACGAATATCCATATCGAGATTAAACCTCATCACACTCGAATTAAATCCAAACGGGTCAACGTTGCCTAAAGAGTTTGAAAATCGGGATAAGTTGATATTTGTGGTGAGCAGTGTACCTGAGTCTGCGGGGAGAGCCACGCATCTAGTCCCGACAACAAAATTTCTCCATCGAATTTCCTCCTCACTTTCAAAGTCCATCTGACCGCTGTCATATGTATGAAGGATCATACCTGAACAACGTGTATCATTTTGGATAAAACTTCCTTTTAAAAACTGGCTTTGAAAGTGAAGCGGTTGCCTTTCGATGGGATACCATTTGCTTGTTTGGTCAATAAATGAGTTCCGCGCAGAAAAAATCCATGACGAAGTCCCTCTATCAATCGGGCCTTCCGCAAATACCTCACCGGCAAACGGGCTCACGGATACCGAACCGGATGTTTCGTAGATGTTGCCGTGTCTTAATTGGACATCCATTACTGATGAAATACGACCGGTATATTTCGGGCTGAACCCTCCTGCATAAAAATCGGCACCTGAAATTAAATTACCGGGTATCGGCGAAAAGAAACCAACGATATGGGCGGGCTGATAAATCAGAGCCCCGTCAATCAGAACCATATTTTCTGACGGAGAGCCGCCCCGTATAAATACCTGACCGCCGCGGTCACCTGTTGTTACCACACCCGGCAGGGTTTGAATGTAAGCTGCAAGATCGCCCGAAGCCGGGCTTGGCACCCTGCGAATTTCAGCAGGTGTAATTCGCTGAGCCCCATCTATAGTTCTTGTGGCACCTGTAATGCGGGCGACCACCAGTTCATCAAGCATGGTGGCGTCTTCACTGAGTGATGTGCTTAACGATCTGCTTTCGCCTGGAGAAAAAGTCAGTGTGTCTTCATGAGCAGAATAGCCTATAAATGAAATTTGTAGAAACCATGTGCCGGGTGTAATATTTCCGATTCTGTAAAATCCATTACTCTCTACAGCAGATCCAAGGCGTCTGGTTTCGTCATCAGCTGAAGTTAAGATGACATTGGCACCAAAGAGCGGATTCCCGTTCGAATGATCTGTAATAAAACCCTGTATTGAGGCCTGTTGCGCATGTAAACTCATAGTACAGGCAAATGATAGAATAGCAAAACAGATGTTTCTGATAGTAACTTTAGAAGTGGTCATCGATGAGGTTTGATGAATCAAACCGAATATAGTGCAAAAAAAATCCCGGCAGGGTAAACATTTGTAAATCCTGCCGGGATGTTAAATTAAAGATATTTAAAGTTTACCAACCCTGATTCTGTACAAGCCTGTCTTGACCATCCACACGGCTAAGTTCAATCTGAGTATTTGGAATCGGGTACCACTGATGCCGGGCCTCAAGAGATGTTGCGGCCTGCAGATTAGGAATACGGGTACGTTCTACCTGTACATAGTTGTTGAGAACGTCCTGAAGCTGTCCCCATCGTCTCAGGTCAAAGAAACGGTGGCCTTCCATGGCAAGTTCCAGCCTGCGTTCGATCCGAACAGCTTCACGTGCAACTGCCTGATTTGTCCATGCGTCATTGTAGAGGCCAACACGATAATCTGCCCATGTAATAGATGGATCATCAATAGGTACAGATATGTTGCCTGCATCGGTACCGGGACCCTGAGCGCCTGCAGCCGCTCTGGCACGAATCTCATTCACAATTTCACGTGCATTTTCAAGAGAACCCACTTCTACTTCTGCTTCAGCAAGCAGCAGCAGCATATCAGCATAACGGTACAAGTGCAAGTTCACGGAGTTTAGTTGTGATGGCACCCATCCCACATTACTTTGAGCACCGCTGGCATCTTCATGAACATTTTTCTTCGGGCTGTAAGGCCCGCCGAAACCCGGATCACGAATCCAAACGGCTGCATGCTGACCCCAATCTTTGTAAGGAACGCCATCACGGCCCACGGTCCAGTCGAGACGTGGATCTAACGGCATATCCGCTGACACTTCGGCCGTTAAATTCGTACCGATTGTATTCCAGTTATTCGGTTGGGTTAATGGTAATGGTAGTCCGTTCACATCAGTTCTGAAGAAGTTCACCAGGTTATGCGAAGGCTGGTGAAAACCGCAGCAACCCAGGGGACTGCCGCCATGCGGAAAATTCAGACGTTCTCCCCAGTTTGCATTATCACCCCCAGGATTTCCATCATTCGCTGACGCCTGAAATGCCAGGATGGTTTCCGGGCCGTTTGCATATTCGGAGAACCCGGTCCAAACACGATGATAGTTTGGTTCGAGTGCAAAGGGGCCGCTGTTTCGTACTTCCCGAAGTGTGGTAAGTGTACCCTGCCAGTCGTTGGTATAAGCCTGAACACGGCCTTTATAAGCACGAGCCGTCCACCGGGTAACCCTTCCAACTTCTCCGTTTCTCGGGCTGTCCGGCAGCAGGTTAATGGCTTCTTCAAGATCGGCCAAAACATTGGCGATAGCATCCACACCCTGGTTGGTTTTACGGAAATCGGTATCATCTTCCTTGTAATAAGGAATGTTTCCCCAGATTTTCCAAGCCTCAAAGTGGTAGTGTGCACGCAGGAAAAGTGCTTCCCCGCGAATACTGTTTGACTGAGCCGGCCCCATTGATCCCGGATCATTCGTTAACACTCTGTTAAGAAGCCTTAATGTGGAATTTGTACGGGATATTCCTTCAAACTGTGATCGCCATTTATCATTGAGATAGGCGTGTGCACCCGGCAGGCTCCAAATGTACAGTTCGAGGTCGTTCACATCCGGCTGGTCGAGGTTTTCTGATCCTTTGTAAGCGTCATCGGACGTTACACTTCCGAATGGCCAGTTACTGGAAGCTGCACCCCATCCGCCAACACCTGCGAACCAGCCGCCAAGCACTCGATAAGATGCAATCAGGTTTGCCTCAACACCTGCCGGATTCGACAGGGTTACTTCGTCCAGTGATCCCTGCGGCGGGCCGTCAAGGAAACTGTCACTACATCCAATTATCAGACCGGCAGATAACACAAGTGCAGCCAGTCCAATCAATATTTTATTTTTAAATGTTTTCATTCTGTTAATGGTATTAAAAATTATCAATTAGAAAGTTGCACTGATACCGAAGCTCAGTGTCCTGTTCGTTGGGTAAGAACCCCTGTCAAGGCCCCTTGCCTGGTCACGCACATCCACTCCACCGCTGGAAGCTGAGATTGCAGGTAATGATGGGTCAAGCCCGGGATAATTTGTGATTGTAAACAGGTTTTCACCCATCACATAAACCCTCAGGTTTCTGAAACCGGGTAAGGTATTCGGTGCAAATGAGTATCCTACCTGAAGTGTTCTAAGGCGGACATGAGAACCGTCCTTCACCCAAAAATCGCTGTACTGCCGGCTGAATGTGTCAGTCATATCCAGTTGAGGATAGATGGCATTACCCAGATTCGTAACCTGACCGTTTTCTACAACCGCAGATTTTGTAAGAAGGTCCCGGCGAACATTGGTGTTGAAGTTTCTGAATACATAGAATTCCTGCTGTATATCAAAAATGTCGTTACCGAAGGTGCCGAAGAAGTTGGCGTTAACATCCCAGTTCCTGAACTGGACGCCAAGATCGAGGCCTGCTACAAAGTCAGGATGCGGATCTCCGATGATCGTACGGTCAGAAGCATTGATTACCCCGTCACCGTTTGTATCCACGAAGCGGAAACGTCCCGGAGCAGCACCATCCTGCTGAGCGTGAGCAGCAACTTCAGATGCATTGGCAAAAATTCCATCGGTTTTGAGCCCGAAGAATGACCCGATCGGATAACCTAACTGGTTCCGTACCGGATTCCCGAAGCGCGCGCCAACCGGGCCATTGAAGAACTCCTGTTCACCGTCAATGCGAACAATTTCGTTTTTGTAATGGCTTCCGTTCAGGTTAATACTCACACTGAGGTCACGGGTGAAATCATTCCGGTATCCGAGAGAAATATCAAACCCGGTATTTCTCATTTTGCCGATATTTACAAACGGAGGACTTGCAAGACTGGCCGTTGCCGGAATCGCAGGGCGGAACAGCAGGTTGTCAGTATCGCGCTGATAAACATCCACTACAAAGTTAAACCTCCCTTCAAAAAATTCAAGGTCCAAACCAACGTTAACGGATTCAACTTCTTCCCATTTCAGATCCGGGTTGCCAAGATCCGTCTGCCGATAACCGGTGACGAGACTGCTTCCTGTGCCACGAATATCATAGAAGGTGTTTCCGGTGCTGGCACCAAACCGGTCAAAAGCTGCACCTCCCGGAAGCGCCTGGTTACCGGTAACTCCCCAACCGGCACGAAGCATGATGTTGGAGAAGAATGTATTATCCTGCATAAAGGATTCATTTGAAATTCTCCATCCCGCACTGAATGCAGGGAAAGTACCCCAGCGGTTGTTCGGGCCTAATCTGGAAGAACCGTCGTGACGAACTGTTGCACTCAGGTGATATCGTTCGCCAAAGTTATAGTCTATCTTCCCGAAGAACGATAAAAGTGATCCTACTCCGCCAAAACTGGATACGTTTTTAGTGGCAGGGTTCCCAACAGCATCCTGGATATACCTTGCGTTAATATCCGAAGTAACAAGCTGGCCGATGTTACCCTGTATCTGTCTGAATACACTTTGGTTTGCTTCCTGGCCAAGCAGCACGTTTACATTATGCCCGCCGTCAAATGTGTTTATGTAGTTCAGAGTGTTACTCCATGTCCATTCTGTGAATTGATTTTGTAATTCAAAGAAACCGTCGGTTAGTGTCGGTTCACTGTTTTCAGGAGTTCTCATGCTGTAGCCTCTGAAGGAACCCTGCGATACATTAAA
>SKKO01000138.1 GCA_007123715.1 Balneolaceae bacterium
GATTTTGAAATCTGGTTTCCGCGTGAAAGAAATCCTCTTTCGATCTTCTTTTTATTCAAATGGTTTACCATCAGATCACGAAATCATAAAATAACTAAAACCATTAGTCGAAATATTCACTGTGAAAATGAAGAAGAATATTATTATTACAGTATCTATAACAAATCTGTGCAAACTATGGCACATGGACATTCTTCACCAAAGATGATCATCAAAAAATAAGAATCTTTTTTTGACGAATCTGGCACGGCTGGCCCGATGCAATCTTAATGAGCATCCAGCCAGTTAGTCGCAATTCCCATATCTACCTCCAGTGGTACAGCTACCTTGTATGCATTTTTCATGATCTCAATAATTTTTTCAGGAACATGATCGATCTCGGATTGTTCGATTTCAAAAACCAGTTCATCGTGTACCTGCATCAGCATTCTTGAACGGAGTTTTTCACTTTCCAGGTAATTGTAAATGTGAATCATGGCCAGTTTAATAATGTCAGCAGCCGTTCCCTGAATAGGCATATTGATGGCCGTTCTCTCCGCAAAACCCCTCACATTCCAGTTGCGCGAATGGATATCGGGAATATAGCGCCTGCGCCCCATCAGCGTTGCCACGAAACCGTTATCACGTGCAAATTGTATGGTATCATCAATATATTGCTGAATGCCGGGAAAACGCTCGAAATATTGATCGATCATTTCCTTCCCTTCCGTATTGCTGATTCCCAGTCTGGATGCCAGCCCGTATGCGCTCACTCCATATGGTATCCCAAAATTTACCTCTTTCGCCTTTCTTCGCTGATTGGTAGTCACATCTGCCAGTGAATTCAGCCCAAAAATTTCTTTTGCGGTTCTTGCATGAATATCCTCTCCGTTTTTAAAAGCCAGGGTCATATTTTCATCACCCGATATCGAGGCAATAACCCTGAGTTCAACTTGTGAATAATCCGCGGCCAGTATCCTGAACCCTTTCTCCGCTACAAAGGCCTTCCGGATTTCCCGCCCGCGTTTGGTTCGGATGGGAATATTCTGAAGGTTTGGATTTGAACTTGACAACCTCCCTGTAGCTGCAACCGTCTGGTTAAAATCAGTATGTATCCGTCCGGTTCTCGGATTGACCAGTTTCGGAAGTGCATCCACATATGTTGATCTCAATTTACTGAGACTGCGATAATCGAGCACCATGGAAGGCACTTCATATTCTACTGCAAGTTTCGAAAGTACATCTTCTGATGTGGAATATTGTCCGGTTTTGGTTTTTTTTCCTGAAGGAATCTTTAATTTTTCGAAGAGAATCACTCCAAGTTGTTGAGGTGAATTGAGATTGAATTCTTCACCTGTCTTATCAAAGATCATTTTTTCAAGCTCCTCAAGATCGTTTGTCAGTTCTGTTGAGAACGTTTCGAGCATATCCGTGTCAATATACACACCGGTTTTTTCCATCGCCGACAGCACCCTGATCAGAGGAAATTCCAGCACTTCGGCTATGTTCAGAAGTTGATCCTTTTGTAGCTGCTCCGACAAGATTTCATACAGCCGGTATGTGATATCCGCATCCTCACAGGCATAATCTTTTACTGCATCAAAAGGGAGTTCAGTCATGAGTATCTGGTTTTTCCCCTTACCGATAAGGTCTTCGATGGGCACTGGCTCGTAGTTCAGGTATTTTTTTGCCAGGGAATCCATTTTAAGGCGCTGGGAACTGTCGATCAGATAACCGGCAACCATGGTATCGAAAACCGGTCCATTAACAGTAAAACCGGCATTTTCAAGTATGAGCTGGTCGAATTTGAAATTATGGGCAATTTTTAGTGTTTTCTCATTTTTAAACAGCGGGTTTACCAGCTCCCGAACCTCGTCCTGTTTTAAGGCGCCTTCTACATTTACCGGTATATACCATGCCGATTCCGGTCTGGCACTGAGGGCAATGCCTGCCATGGTGGCAAAAAGCGGATCAGTACCATTTGTTTCAGTGTCAAAACAGATAGAATGAGCATCTTTTAGCTGGTTTACGGCATCTTTAATCTCATCGGCAGATACCGCAATCCGATATGATACAACTTCCGTATTCAGCCTTTTTCTCTTCTCCGTTACCGTTTCTTCACTACCGAATAGCTGTCCCTGGGCACCGGGCTCTTCTCCAAGGTATTTTCTGGTTAACGTATTGAATTCCATTCGCTTGAAGAAAAGCCCAAGATTCTTTTTATTAGCACCTTTCCACTGAAAGGTGCGCCACTCAGCCACACCCGGCACATCTGTTTTAATGGTTACCATGGTTTTGGCATGCAAAGCCTGCTCTGCATTTTGGGACAGCCCTTCGCGGTTGCGTTTGGATTTCATTTTTGGCGCTGCTTCGATCGCTTTTTCAAGGCTGCCATATTCATTCACAAGTTCAGGAGCACCTTTTTTACCAATCCCCGGAACACCGGGAATATTATCGGATGTGTCTCCGATGATGGCCAGCACATCAATTACCTGTTCGGGATAAACACCGAAATATTCCTTTACACCTTCACGGTCAATTAAAATGAAGCCTCCGTTCCGGTTATCTGGCTTTACCATTGTAATGTGGTCATCCACAAGCTGCATAAAGTCTTTATCCGGTGTCACCAGATATACATTCACATCTTCAGCCTGTGCATTAAACGCAATGGTGCCAATAATGTCATCCGCTTCGTAACCATCCTGCTCAATGTTCGTGATTCCAAAATTATCCAGCATTTCTTTAATGAGCGGAATTCCAACCCTGAGTTCATCCGGCTGAGGTGGCCGGTTGGCTTTGTACTCGGTATCCATATCATGACGAAATGTGGGGGCATGCGTATCCCATGCTACGGCAATATGGGTTGGCTCTTCTTCCTCGAGCAGTTTCACCAGTGTATTCGCAAACCCAAGGATGGGTCCCGTTGGAATTCCTTCAGAATTTTTGAGGCTGCTTTTGATAAAAGCAAAATGCGCACGATAGGCAAGTGCCATACCGTCGAGAAGGTAAAGTTTTTTCTTTTTTGACATTGGAGTATTGAGTCATGAGATGAAGCAACGCTCGAAGCGTCCAGCGGACCTTCGGGCGTTGCATAACTTCATATCTTCATTAAATTTTTCAGTTTCCGTATTTCTTCAGGCCAGCGGTCGGGATTGGGTGTTTCCAGGATGAGGGGAATTCCGTCAAAACGGACATCTTTCATAATCAATTCAAAAGGCTTCCAGCCGATAAACCCGTCTCCCAGGCTTTCATGGCGGTCTACCCTTGAACCAAGTTCTTTCTTAGAGTCGTTTACGTGCATGGCGAATAACTTATCGAAGCCCACAATGTTATCAAACATCTCAAACGTTTCGGTAAAACCGTCTTCGGTTGAGATGTCGTACCCTGCGGCAAACGTATGTGCTGTATCAATACAAACCCCTACCCTATCAATTTGTTCTACTTGCCCAATAATCTCTGCGAGGTGTTCGAACCTGTAACCCATATTAGTGCCCTGGCCTGCCGTATTTTCTATCACGGCTTTTACCGAATGGGTTTTTTGCAGCGACCAGTTAATTGAATCTGCGATAATCTTCAGACATTCTGTTTCACTGATTTGATTCAGATGGCTTCCGGGATGGAAATTGAGCAACCCGATGCCAAGCTGTTCACATCTCCGGAGTTCATCCAGGAATGCATCCCGGGATTTCTGCAGTTTTACCTTTTCCGGGTGCCCCAGGTTAATGAGATAACTATCATGGGGAATAATGGAATTGGGGGAGAATCCGTACTCATCACATCGTTTTTTGAACTCGCGGATATTGTCATCTGTCAGCGGTTTTGCATTCCACTGCTTCTGATTTTTGGTAAAAAGGGCAAATCCGGTTGCCCCGATCTCCATTGCATTTTCAGGTGCATTCTCCACACCGCCTGCTGCACTCACATGCGCACCGATATACTTCATCAATTATTGTTTTTCATTAGACGTTTTCATGAAAATACAAAACCTCAGAGAGCTGTGAAGAATTACTTTTTAAAATTATTGCCACACCCCATCGGGAGAGTCACGAATTCACACAGAAACCTCCGTGGGGCTGCGTGACACCGTGGCAAATAAAATCACAAATGATCGTTTAATTAGGCCTGATTGAATTGGTTTTCATTTTATCATCCGGTAGATTATAAGAAGAATCAAGAATCAAAAATCATATATCATGAGTTATCAGCTTAAAATCACACTATTCTTCATATTCATTTTTTTTGCGGCAGGAGTTTTTGACGCCTGTTCGTCATCAAATTCAACAGGGACTGGTGAAGAACCCCCGCCGGTGGTTGCCGCTGATCAGCAGAATTTCCGGGATGCTTTTGAAATGAACCGTTCTCTCGGGCGTGGAATAAACCTGGGCAATGCTCTTGAAGCCCCCCATGAAGGGGAATGGGGAATGGTGATCCGGGAGGAATTTATTGAACTCATTAAAGAAGCCGGTTTTGAATCTGTTCGCATCCCGATTCGCTGGAATGCCCATGCTTCTGACAGCCAACCGTATACCATTCAACCCGCTTTTTTAAACCGTGTTGACGAAGTAATTCAGTGGGCATTGGATCACGGCCTTTCCGTGATGATCAATATCCATCATTACAATGAACTGATGCAGAACCCTCAGCAGCACAGGCAGCGGTTTTTACAAATCTGGAAACAGATCGCCACACATTACAAAGATTATCCCGAAACATTGGTATTCGAAATCCTGAATGAACCGCACGATAACCTGACTCCTTCCCTATGGAACACTTACCTTAGCGAAGCAATCCAAATCGTACGCCAAACCAACCCGCGAAGAATAATCGTAGCCGGAACAGCAAACTGGGGCGGTTTTGGTGCACTCCCCGATCTTGCACTTCCGGAAAACGACCGCCAAATCATTACAACCGTTCACTATTACAATCCCTTTCAGTTTACCCACCAGGGAGCAAGCTGGGCAGGCCCGCAAACCGATGAATGGCTGGGTACCACCTGGAACGGCACAGATGAAGAAATGGCCGATGTTGACCGGGACTTTGACAGGGTAAAAGAATGGGCAGAAACGAATAACCGTCCCATCCATCTTGGAGAATACGGAGCATATAGTACTGCCGATAATCAATCACGGGAACGTTGGACTACTTATGTGCGACAGGCATCCGAAGAGCGTGAATTCAGCTGGGCTTACTGGGAATTTGGAGCCGGTTTTGGGGTATATGACCGTACCCGGCAAGAATGGAGAGATTATTTATTGAGGGCATTGATCCCCGAAAGCAATGCAATTCCATAAAGGATTTCTGCCTGTGATATCGTGGTTGTAAATACCGAGGCAATAGACTGAATCGACACCCATGAAACAACTGAAGAATCAGGTTCAAGTTTCGTTAATTCCGAAAGTATATTGGTATCGAATATCACACAGGGATATCTCCTCAATAAATTCTTCCTATACCAAAACTTTGGAATATCTTTCATTATATTCCCCTTGTTAATGCGAACATGTCACTAAATTGTTATGAGCACTGACGATCATTTAATTTCCCCACGACGTGCAAAAATTCTGGAGGTTTTGGAAGAAGCAGGTAACGCTCTGCAAATCCGGGAAATTGTAAAACGAACCGGCCTCGACTACGGAAATGCAAGAAGTGCTCTCTCGGAAATGGTGAACATGAATCTGCTTTCAAGGGTGCATCGCGGGGTTTATGACCTACCGCACCGGGTTGAAAAGAAAGAGATAGAATCACCTGACCACCCCCTCCATAAAATACTGCTGAACCAGCAAATCCTGAAAGTGCTGCTGAATATAGTAATCACGAATAAAGCCCTCATGGAAGCCCTCCTATTAGGTCAGCAGGAAATCATTCAGGCACTCCGAACCATCAGTCCGAATACCGAAGAAGGCGAAGAGACCATCAAAAACCTCGAAGAGATTTTTGCCAGGCGAGTAGAGTGGCATTTTGATGTAGCAGCTGAGCAAGTTGCCGCGCAATACACCAAGCTTCCTGAAGAGGTGTTCGATGTGCTCGTGGCTCCGCTTACAAGAGACAAGGAGTCCAAGAATAAGATTTTTGATCCTTCTGCAACCCAGAAAAAAGCAAGGAATACCAAACGCCCGGAAAATCACACGATTAAAAAACCCGAATAACACTTTCGTATCCAACTTGATAATTGTAAAAAATTGGTTTCCTTCACTCTTTAAAGTACTACTATAAGTTTGATGGGATATTGCTCAATAATGCAGTGACGGAGGACTGGGGACCGAAAACTGTTTTTTCTCCTGTTTTGTGCATTGCATGACCCTGATTTGAAGGTTCTGTATCGGTCATCTGCTCAAAACAATCCGCATCACGGATGACCGATTTTATAGGCCCGCGAATTCCCCGAAGGGAGATCGGGATACAAGCATTCAGATCGCACACCTCACATCAAAGATCGTGTATCGCAGATCAACGAGATGGATGTACGATACACGATGTGTGTTCTGTGATGTGCGATGTGTTGTCCATCCTTCCTGTTTTGTGCA
>SKKO01000120.1 GCA_007123715.1 Balneolaceae bacterium
ATATATGGGCTATTCTTTGAAATTCCATTTGGGTGATATCCGATTTTCGATCTTAAATACTTCGCATAT
The DNA here is from genome assembly GCA_007123715.1 of Balneolaceae bacterium. GTDB lineage: Bacteria > Bacteroidota > Rhodothermia > Balneolales > Balneolaceae > Rhodohalobacter. The sequence goes on from SKKO01000120.1 coordinate 70, forward strand.
CTGCAATCGGATATCGAAAATCGCATATCAAATTAACGTAGCCATACCACACAACAATTGAACGGTAATTCGCCTGGCCGGGACAGCGTCCCGGGGTACGGGGGGATTACCTTCTTTTTGTGAACAAACCCACAATCACCACAAATACAACAGAGCCAATTATAGACCAGATAACAGGAAAGGCACTGCCGCCGATGGTAACATTAAATAATTCCGGCAGACCCATCTGTTCACTCAGCCATGAACCAAGCAGTGCCCCGATAAATCCAACAACAATGGATACGACGCATCCGCGTCCTGAATAGCCTGCAATGGCCTGACCAATAGAGCCGCAAATTCCGGCAATGAACAGTAAAAGTAAAAATTCTAAAAAAGTCATGATCTTAAATAATAATAAGTTTATTTGTAAATGGCTTTAAGTAAAAAAATACCTAAGAGTTCTACATAAAACATCGAAGTTTGTTACAGGTGCCTCTGATAATATCAGATAAAAAAGAACATATTTATTTTTTTAAGTTTTTTTACCATATCAACTAATCCCCCATTACCATACCTTCCCGGCGGGGATCGGCACCTCCAAATAATCCGCCTTCGATTACCTGAATGGCCTGCAGACCGCTGGTCATTGGCCTGATCATAACTTCATGTCCCAGTGCTTCAAGGCCAGAAATAACCCATTCCGGAAAATATCCCTGTTCCAGAACCGGGTCGCTGTTAAAATCAGCAAAATTTGGCAAATTAATTGCCTCCTGGGCATTCAGGCCCCAATCATACATCCCGATAATTGCTTTTGCGGTGTAGTGAATGATGGCAGCACCACCTGGAGAGCCAACTGTAGCCAGCAGATTTCCCGTTTCTTTATCAAAAACAAGCGATGGACTCATACTCGAACGCGGCCTTTTTCCGGGTTCAACCCGGTTGGCAATCAAATTGCCGACTTCATCAATGGGATTCAAAGAAAAATCGGTTAATTCATTATTTAAAAGGAAACCTCCCGCAAGGCCGGTGCCACCGTTGCTCATAATTCGGCTGCCGAATCCGCTTTCAATAGTAGTTGTCATAGAAACGGCATTTCCCTGTTTGTCGATAATACTGATGTGGCTCGTACCCCTTTCGGGCTGATTCGCCTGGGTGCCCCAAAAAGACTGTTCCGCTCCGGGAAGGCCGTATACAGCCGTACCCATGGTTCCGGATGCAGATACCAGCTCAGCCCTTTCGGCAAGGTAATCCCGGGAGAGCATCGTTTGCCATTCATTACCGGGAGCATCCACGAACAGCGGATCCGCAACGTATTTGTTTCTGTCAGCAAATGCCAGTTTTGAAGCTTCAAAGAAATTATGCAGCCATTTAGCTGTCGGGATAGAATCCTGTAATGCGGTTACAGGTTGATCGAGGTATTCCATGATTCCAAGGATCTGCATAATGGCTATGTGACCGGATGATGGCGGTGGAAAACCACAGATAAGAAAACTTTTCCAATCATTGCACATAGATTCGGTTCGAAGATTAAGAGTAGGGTAAGCAGCCACATCATCAATCGTCATCAAACCCGGCCTTACAGGATGGCTTTGTACGCGGTACACAATATCTTCAGCCACATCTCCCTGATAAAATGCCGGGATGCCTTGTTCAGCCACGTTTCTCAGAACTTGTGCGAGTGCCGGATTCTTCAAATTATATCCCGCCGGGTGCGGGTCGCCATTTTCGTCAAAGTAATAGGCTCTTGCTATTTCATCATTCCGCAGCGCATCATCCGAATCGAGCAAGCTATGGAGACGGGAGCTGATTCTGAATCCCTGTTCAGATAATGTGATTGCCGGTTCAAATAAATCATTCCAGGCCAAGATACCATGCTGTTCATGTGCTTTTTTCAACAGGGATAGCGTTCCCGGTACACCAACAGACATTCCACTTCGGACTGCATCATGAAAGAGAATCGGGGAGCCATTTTCATCGAGGAATAGATTTTGATCCGCCGCCGCCGGTGCAGTTTCACGACCATTATACGCATGCACCTGCTCTCCATCCCAAAACAACAGAAAAGCACCACCTCCTATCCCGCTCGATTGTGGCTCAACCAGAGTTAACACAAGCTGAACGGCAATAGCTGCATCAACGGCAGAACCACCTGCTTTAATAATCTGATAACCGGCATCTGCCGCAAGCGGATTTGCTGCAGCAACGGCAAATTCAGAAGCCGGCCAGCCCGGTTTGGCAATATAACCGGACGGGAGTTCCGGTTGCTCCGGAATCCGGTATTTCAGTACCTCTTCTGTGTGATCTGAATCGCATCCATAAAAAAGGAGAAACAACGATAAAACAATTACTACAATGAATGATCCTCGCATAATTTGAATAAATTACCGCGTGATAGAGGAAAAATATTTATGGATATCAAATACAATCAGAAGCTGGAGCCTCACTAAAACCACGGCCAGACGTGCCAAGGAATACGAAGCAGTATGAGGAGCAACCCAAGTGTATAAAATATGATAATTGTTTTAAAACGCCGTGCATCATCACCTGGTTTTTTCGCTTTCACATATCCAACCGTAATCAACACGATACCGATGATCATCGTGAGCGGATGCTCAATGATATATAGCCGCGAAATGCTGTCGCCCATCGCCTCAGCAGAAAAAAGGCTCAAGCCTACCGGTGACACAACATATAAAACCAAACCGATAAGCAGTTGAAGGTGAGCCGCAATGAATCCAATGAGTGTAATTTTTCGCACCTTTTCTGTAAAGGAACCTTTTTTTACAAATTGCATAAAAACGTAAACAATCGAAAAAAGCAGTGCAGCAAGTAATATGTAAGCAAGAATTGAATGAAGATGTCTTAATCCGGTATACATGAAGAGAAACGAAGTTAGCTATTAATATTTTATCCGTTTTTTTTGGAATCTTACTGAAATATCCCGTTTCCAAAAATGATATACAAATCTTGTGTACTGATGATAATGGTTTGTGTTCCGGAATGAAAGAAGTAGTATCAAAGGAAGCTGGTTTTTTACTGATTTCTGGAACGGGATGCGGGTGCAGAATGCCAGAATATGGCTGATATTATGAATGCCTTAATGTAGATGGCGTTTTAATTTACATTAAGGCATTTTGACTTTCAAACAATCCTTTCAGAATCACTGTAATCCGGAATATCACCCTTGTAACCGAAAATTCTCCTAATCCATTTTACCAGGGTTTCCGATTGGTTTTTGATGTACCACTGATCGGCAGCTCTCCGGGCTCCTAATCCATAAGTCGGATAAGGATGAATGGTATCAGCAAAATTCCTGAGTGAAATACCGTTTCTCATGGCAAGTGCATATTGTGAAATGATCTCGCCGGCATGGGAACCAAGTACTGTTGCCCCAAGAATTTTACCATTCCATTTTTTAGCAAATATTTTAATCATACCGGTAGTATTGCCATCTGTAACAGCACGGTCAATTTTGGTGAATGGAAAACGGTATACTTCAAATTTCACCCCTTTTTCTCTGAGTTCTTTTTCTGTTGCCCCTACATGGCCCAGTTCCGGATCAGTATAGGTAACCCATGGAACGTGTTTCCTGTCGATCTTCATGGGTATTTTAAGCAGTGCGTTCGTAGCGGCAATTTTGGCCATATGTTCACTCATATGCGTAAACTGATATTCCCCCGTAACATCACCAATGGCATATATATTCTTTTTGCTGGTACGGCATTTGTCATTTACCCTGATTCCGCCCTTCCATGTCTCAACTCCCGCTGCACCGGGATTCAATGTATCGATATTTGCCCTCCTTCCTGTTGCCACAAGCAGGCGATCTCCTTCCACAAATGATTCCTCCCCATTTTGTCTAAAAGTTACCCTCACACCGCCGGTAATCTTTTCAATCCTCTCCACCGACGATTCCAGATAATAATTAACCCCCTCTTCAGCAAGTTTTAGCCGGAGGATTTCGGTCAATTCAGGATCGTCATTTACCAATATTCCCGGAGCCATATCAAGAACATGTACCTGTGTTCCGAGCCTGTTAAAGCTTTGCGCCATTTCCGTGCCAATAGGTCCGGCACCTATAATCACAAGCTTTTCAGGCAGATCATGTATCTCAAACATGGATTCATTGGTGAGCACATCCACATCGCTGATACCCGGAATGGGCGGCACAAATGCCTTTGCTCCGGCACATATAAACACATATTTCGTTGTCACTTTTCTCTCATTACCCTCCCCTCCTTTAATCAAAATGGTATGGTCGTCATGAAATGTTGCTTCACCTTTAACCACTTCTATTCCCATCTTTTCGAATATTTCGGGACGGTCGGCATCATGATATACCTCTCTTCGAATCCTGTCTATATGTACCATAACTTTACCGGAATTCACATTTACAAGGTCAATATCCAAACCGAATTCGGCAGCTTTTCTCGCATTGTGAAGTACAGATGCCGTTTTAATAAGTGTTTTGCTTGGAATGCAGCCGTTCCACGTACAATCACCTCCCAGCTTATCTTTTTCGATCATCATGGTTTTGGCCCCAAAATTTGCCGCAATTCCCGATGATGTCAACCCGGCAGATCCTCCCCCGATAACAACTACATCATATTCATAACTCATGACGTTATTACATCATGTTTAACCTGAGTTTTAATTTTTTTGTATGTTGACCACGCTCCATACAGAAGCATCGAAATAGCAACTGCATATACCCATAAAGGCACATTCTCTCCTGCTATCATCAGATACAAATAGGAAGACACAAAAAAGAATGAAGCAAAAAAAACCGGCATAACAACCGAAAACCCTTTTTTGTAATTACGGAGAATCCAAGCAACTGAAAGTGTAAAAAAAGGAATCGCCCCGATGTAAATACCCCCAAAAATAAAAGGATTTACCCCGTAATTATCGCTCAGGCTCATAAACCATACATAAAACGTTTCTAAAAATTCCATACATATTTTTTTAATTCATTAAGAATAAGATTAGTCAATAACCGGGAGCTGATTGTCACAATTGTATCATATCATGCTAAATATATTTGAAAATAATTCGTTCGCAGGATGTTTACATCTTTTATTTCATCGTTTCTTGTACTTAAACGTATAAAGTGTATATATTATACACATTCTGATACGCATTAATGAAATATATAACTAAAAATAGCAAATTCCGGTTAATCATCCCGATGCTTGTTGCGTCAGGAATTGCTTTATCAGCTTTACACCTGCATAACGATGTTAAGCTTTATGAAAACGGAATTTCTGTTTCCTCAAGCCATTCCTATTCCGATTGTCTGTTATGTGATGCTGTATTTCAGATTCATGACAATACAGAAAACGATTCCTTTGTTTACTTTACATCTGAGAATGTATTAGCAGAAACCTCACCAAGACTCGACTCTCATCTATCCATTATTAACAGGGATGATCGCGCCCCTCCTTTTCAGTTATCATAATTCCCTTCTGCCCTTTTATTGCATAAATTTAACAATTTAAGCTTACAGAGATCCGTTTTATATGCTGTATCTCTTCTAAAATGATATCTGAAACTCATGAAAATATTAGAATTACAGTCATTTTATTTTCTTATCACACTATTTTACCTGATTTGAAGAAGCAGAACAAATACATATCGTTTTTCTTTGCGGCCGTTATCGCTTTTGGGGTAACGATCTCTTCTATACATGTCCATATCGACAGTTTTCATGATGTGGAAACTGAACATGTTTTAGTTGAAAAAGAACTGAGTTGTGTGATTTGTGGTTCCGCTTTCAAATTCAATTACGCTGGCCACACTTTAGTCACTCATCAGGATATTAATGAATCCCTTTTCTTAGATATTGATTTTGAACATACCCTCACTCCCAAAGGTATCTTAAAAGATGGCCGAGCTCCCCCCTTCTCCGGTTAAAGAAGTTAAGTCTATTCTATTTTGATTTATTCCGCTGCCCCTTGTGCTTCATCTTTGGTGACGCTTTGGTGGTCATATTTGCGGTATAAGATCCTTCAACCCCAATAATAAACTCTAAATTAACCCGACATGAATTATTCGATAAAAAAGTTACAATTCGGAAGTTTGGCTTTATTCGCCATAGCTCTGTTCACCATTCAAGCTTGTGATACTACAAGTGCAGACGACCATGATGACCATGAAGATGCCGTTGGTTTTGTAATAACACAAAACAATGCTGAAATTCTACGGTTCGAAAACAACCAGGCTATTTGGAATCCCGATGGCGCATGGAACGACTATTATCGTGATGGCATCAATGCAATTGTTATTTCTCCTGATGTGATTCAACTTACTGCAGACAATCCTCGTGGAATGACACCTTCAGTTACTCTGAGATGGATCGACGAAGACGGAGATGTGTATGACCTCCCTGATGATGAATCCGGTGAATACAGTCTTCTTTGGGAATGGG
>SKKO01000335.1 GCA_007123715.1 Balneolaceae bacterium
ACCGAAAAACCGGGTTTTTGACATCACCCAGTCAATATTTCCATTAAACTGCTGTTCGCCGCTTCCCTGTTCTCCAAGCTGAAATTTTTCCCTTCCTCCGCCAAGATACACGTTTGCTTCAGTTCCAAGAGCATCCTGTGCAAAATCACGTTCTGTAAGGTTCAGAGCCGAGGTCCACCCGAATTCGACATTAGTCCCACTGATGTGCCTCGCCATGTCTACGAACAGAATATCCAGGTCAAATGCGTACTGGCTTGCATAAAATGTATAGTTGAAAATGATTTCTGAATCATCATCAACCCTCAGTCGGTATGAAACCTGAGCACGTTCACTGTTCGCAAGCTCAATGACACCTGTTTCAGTGAGAGATTCAAAAATCAGCTCATTCGTTTCAATATTATAATTTTGCTGTGAAAGAAAACCGAGAGTGTATACAGACCGGAGAGTATCCCGGATCATCTGTACGGGCCTTTGATCCCATGTATTGTGTTCGAGAAGTGTAAACCTAACAGGGCCTGCACCTAATGTTGAAAGTTCAACTTCGTATAGCGGTGTGCGAATCGTGGTAAAGAGGGTATCTCCCTCACTGGCGTTGGCAAAAAGACCCAGTGCCCTTGTGAGGGCAGTTTCTTCGATTCCGTTTATTTCTGCGTCTCTGCCCGGAATTTCCCGAATTGTTGCATCACCGGGTGGCATAACTTGTGCCGGACTTTCCTGTAAATCCTGCATTTCGGCTTGGGCAACAGCGATACTATCGCGTTCGGCCTGCCTTCGCTGCATCTCTTCCTGGCTTGGCATGGTATACATGGCCCAGCCAAGAGTGAGAACAAAAATCAGCAGAAGTCCTGTTACGGTATTTCGATCCAAAATCTGTTATGAATTAAGTTTGACGTTTGTTGGCATCAGGAGTATTTTTTTTGATTTTTTTACTCATGATTGACAATTTTTCTCTCGCTTGATTCAAAAGGGGGATCATATCCCTGCTGATATCGCTGTACGTGAGGCTGTCTTTGTTTGCAATAAATACCGCATGCATTCCGAATGTATCTTCTGAAAAGAATTCCCCGAAATAGTGCTGGTTCATGCGATAAACTTCACGCATCAGCCTTTTAATTTTATTTCTCCTGACGGCTTTTCTGATTCTCCTTTTAGGTGCAATAAACCCCACATAGCATCCCTCTGCAGGATCTTCATAATATCGGTATCGGAGCTGGAGAGAATCGGAATTGTGCACAGTAGATTTTTCAAAAAGGCGTTCAAAATTTCGCCTTCCACGAAGAATTTTGGATCGTGGCAGTGAATAGTCGAAGGTTGGTCCCGGGCTATTTGGGTCCTGTTTCATCACTAACGGTAAGCCTGTGCCTACCCTTTGCCCTGCGACGGTTAATCACATTCTGTCCATCTTTGGTTTTCATTCGTTTCCTGAAACCATGCTTATTCACTCTCTTACGCTTGCTTGGTTGGTACGTACGTTTTGTCATGAAATTCTATAAATTAAATATCCAAAATTTTAATAGACCCCAAAAATAAGAAGAAAAACATTAAAATCGAATCTATTCTTTCAGTAAAAAAAAGTTTCCCCGCAGGCATGTTTTTATTTTTCAGGTGCTGGAGAAGTGTTTCCAAGGTATGCGCTTTTAAACCTTCTATTCTATAAAGACCGTCTCTTTATCAGGAATGTTGTGGCAAAGGAATAAATTTGGCTATTTGCCCGTCTGCAGAGTCGTTTTTTTAAGAAGAAATAGGGCACGATGGGAACGGGTTTGTAGTTACTCACTTATAATGATTTCATAAAGGCGGTTTCTAAATATTATTCAGCAGTGGAAATAACCAATTTTTCCATTAAATTGAATCACATTACCTGCATCCGAACTCGGGGAAACAGGCTTTCGGACTTCCATTATTTATTTTTTCATAATTACCGCAATTTGAGCAGGTGTTGTGAAATACCGATGCTCTCAGGCAGATAGATTACTACACGAACATTTATAGCTTGAAAGAGACAAAACGATATCGATTCCGGCGTTACTGCACGTTAATGTGTGTTTTATCGGCTTGCCTCATATCAAGTGAACTATTGCTATCTCAGCAGCTAAACTTCCGGCATCTTTCTATCGACGACGGCCTCTCCCAAAATGCCGTGTATTCCATCCTTCAGGACAGTCGCGGCTTTATGTGGTTTGGCACCAAAGACGGGCTGAACCGCTACGATGGCCGTAATTTTGTAGTCTATCAGCACAATCCATTCGATTCCACTTCCATTTCTGATGCGTATGTATCAAAGATGCTCGAAGACAGCCGTGGGAATATATTGACCGGTTCATTGTCCGGAGATGTCAACGTTTTAAACACACAAAATGACTTCTTCTGTAAGATCCCCTTAGAAAATCAGTCGGGTGATAAAATAACGACCAATGAAATTACGGATATTATAGAGGGACCCGATGGTACTATCTGGATCGCTACCAAAGGCGACGGGCTGATTAACATCCTGATTGACGGTGATGACGAAGTTGATATTGGCTGTGATTACGGCTTCAAACAGTTTTTGCACGATCCGGGCGATGATCAAAGCCTGGCCAGCAACAGGGTCGGCAACCTGTTTTTTGATAAAGATCAGACATTCTGGATTGGTACAGAGGAAGGCCTGCATCAATTCCACGATAGTAGTGAATCATTTTCACGAACTGTCTTTGAAACCAGGCATCCGGATGCACCCACAAGTTCAGGCGAATACAAAATTACGGCTATGCATGAGAGCCGTGCCGGTGATTTTTGGATTGGTGTCCAAAGCGGCCTTGTAAAATTTGACCGGCTTACCGGCAACTATGAGTTCTATCCCAACCAATACGAGGTTTTCGAATATGGATGGGGAAGCGTACATAAAATTGTGGAAGACCAAAACGGTCACTTCTGGCTGGGATCAGTTGCAGGTTTGATGCGATTTAATCCTTCAACAAAACAGTTTACCTACATCCGGCACGATCCGCTAAATCCCCGGTCGCTGAGCTATAACATCGTTTCGAGTCTTTTGATTGACAACACCGGTATTTTATGGGTCGGTACATCAGGGCTTGGAATTAATATCTTCGATTTTAAGGCCAACCGGTTTCCAACCCTGGTCAGATCACCCGATCCCTCCTCCCGGATTACAGGATTTAGTATTCGTTCCATTCTGGAGGACAACTCCGGAGATGTCTGGATCAGCGCGGATGTAATCTATCGCTGGAACCGGGAAACAGGAGAACTCAAAAGCTATGAAACCAGCTCCAATCTTCCGGAAGAGTTCGGCAACACCGATGCCTACTCCATGGCACAGGCATCGGATGGTTTGCTCTGGTTTGCGTCGCCCCAGGGTTTATTCAGACACGATCCGATAACGAATCAAAACAGGCTTTATAAACATACTCCGGGAAATGAAACCGGTCTGCTTTCCCAGGAAGTGAATGCGGTGTTTGAAGCCAGGGACAACTCCATCTGGATAGCAACACACAACCACTTTAGCAGATTGACAGATGAACAGTCAGGCACTTTTCAGCACTACCGGTACCACCCATTAGAACTTTCAATCGGGATAGCCAGACCGGTTATTTTTCAGGATATGGACGGACTGTTCTGGATTGGAACGGCTGACCGGCTGGTTCGATTTGACCCCGAAATTGAAACCTTCACCACATTCCAAAATAATCCCGATGAACCCAACAGCCTGAGCAATAATCACATCAAGTCCATTATTGAAGATCCGTTTGAACCCGAAAAATACCTTTGGGTAGGTACTACCGGAGGGCTCAACAAGTTTGATTACAAAGCCGGAACGTTCGAGCACATCTCCGTGCAGGACGGCCTTCCCAATGAAGTGGTTTATGGAATCCTGCCGGATGAGGACGGCAACCTGTGGCTGAGCACAAACAAAGGGCTTTCCCGGTTTAATCCACAAGCAAAAACCTTTCGAAATTTTGATGTGTTCGACGGCCTCCAGAGCAATGAATTTAATACGGGCGCCTATTTCAAAAGCAAAAGCGGAGAACTGTTCTTTGGTGGAATACAGGGCCTTAACAGTTTTTTCCCTGATCAAATACAAGATAATCCCTATGTACCACCCATAGCTTTGACAAATTTACGGCTTGGGAACAGGCAAGTGACTTTTAAAAGTGATCCCGGCTTTTTAGAGGCATCCGTACCTGAAGTGAAAAAAATCATTTTCTCGCACAAAAACGATGTCATCACATTCGAATTTGCCGCGCTTGATTATTCCGCTCCTGAAAAAAACCGGTACACGTATAAACTTGAAGGCTATAACGACAACTGGATTGATGCCGGCAATCTTGGTACAGCAACCTACATCAACCTTCCAAATGGAAAATATACATTCCGTGTGAGAGGCTCCAACAATGACGGAGTCTGGAATGAGGATGGACTGGCTCTCGCTGTTATTGTTACCCCGCCATGGTGGCAAACATGGTGGGCATACTTTATGTATGGCATCCTGTTTTTAAATGCTCTTTATCTTGTGAGGCGGTATGAGCTGAACCGGTTCAACCTGAAAAACGATTTGCAACTTGAAAGAGTAGAAACGGATACACTCAGGAAGCTCGATCAGCTGAAATCTCATTTCTTTGCCAATATTTCTCACGAATTCAGAACACCTCTCACTCTGATTATCGGGCAAATTGAAACCCTTCTTGACTCTGAAGATGACCGAAACAAGAAAAAGAAATTGATTTCGGTGAACAGCAGTGCCGAACAGCTTTTAACACTGATCAATCAGCTACTGGACCTCTCCAAGCTGGAGGCGGGTAAGATGATGTTATCTCCGGAGAAGCAGGATCTCGTTTCGTTTTTAAAGAATCAATTATTTTCGTTTGAATCACTTTCGGATACCAAAAAAATCATCCTGAACTTTTCATCTTCCAGGGCCACTATTCCGGTGAACTTTGATGCTGAAAAAATGGAGATGGTGTTTATGAACCTGTTTTCGAACGCCATCAAGTTTACAGAATACGGTGGATGCATTGATGTGATTGTAGATATTCCGGAACCAGATGTAGTTGAAATACGGGTGAGAGATACCGGAATTGGTATATCAAAAGACAGGCTGCCGCACATATTCGACCGCTTTTACCAGGTTGACCCTTCCAACACCCGTAAATATGAAGGTACGGGAATCGGCCTTTCCCTTGTACTTGAGCTCATTACTCTTCACCACGGTTCAATTGAGGCAAAAAGTGAGGAAGGGGCAGGATCAGAATTTATCATCCGTTTTCCGTTTGATGAGGATGATGTTTCAATTGAACATCATTCTATACTGAAAGAACAGGTATCTGCTGAGGAAGATCCATCCATAAAATCACTACCAAATTTCGAGGCGCTGCTTTCAGAACACGACGAGATCATCCTCATAGTGGAGGATCATGACGATGTACGAACATTCATCCGTGAGCAGCTTCAGGAGGAGTATAAAATTCTAGAAGCGGCCAACGGTCTGGAGGGAATCACCATGTCGCAGGGAACCATCCCCGATTTGATCATCACCGACCTGATGATGCCTGAAATGGACGGCTATGAATTCTGTGAAAAAATCCGCAGTGATGAAAAAACCAGCCATATTCCCATCATCATGCTTACCGCCAAAGCCGGCCTGGATCCCAAAATCGAGGGCCTGGAAGCGGGAATTGACGCCTGGCTTACCAAACCGTTTCATGTGAAGGAACTGCAAACAATGGTTAAGGCGCTCATTCAGCAGAGAAAGAACCTTAAGAAACAATTCAGCACCGCCACATATTTCAAACCCTCGGTAATTGCCAAGAGTCCGGTAGATCAAAGCTTTCTCAGGAAGTCCATTGAGATGATCGACAATCATATCTGTGAGGAAGATTATCGGGTCGAAGATTTAGCCACATCGCTGAATATGAGCGTCTCACAGCTTAACAGAAAACTGACTGCCCTGGTGGGTCAGTCTGCCGGAAATTTTATCCGGTCTGTCCGCCTGCAGCGCTCTGCCGAGCTCCTCAACCAAACCGATAAAACCATCGCTGAGATCTGTTACGAAGTCGGGTTTAATGACCAGGCCTATTTCTCCCGTGCTTTCAAAAAACAGTACGGTAAAAGCCCGTCGGCATTCAGGAAGTTGACTATTTGAGGTGAGTCCTTTTGAATGGAAGGAGCTTTGAAAAAACTCCTTGATCCGACTCCCGCCCATCAAAAGGAGATCCCTCCATTCACTCGCATCCGCTCGTTCAGTCGGGATGACACGGAACAGTGGGTTGAATGACAGGCGGCGCAGCACAAAACCCTTTATTAATCTCTGCCCCATATGCGCCGCCCATTGTATTAATATGGCTTTGTCATCTCGAGCCACTAATTATGCCCAAAAAACGGGCAACACCATTACTAAGGTGACAGTCCAAAAGTCCCCTCTCGAGAGGGGATTTAGGGGTGTGTCCGTAAAGGCAAAAAACATCGATTTAAA
>SKKO01000233.1 GCA_007123715.1 Balneolaceae bacterium
GATTAGTTACGTTTTCATTCTAAAAGAAATTCCCTAAAAGCATCATGGCAGGACATTCCAAGTGGGCGAATATCAAGCACCGCAAAGCCCGTGAAGACGCCAAGCGCGCCAAAGCGTTCACGAAAAACATTCGGGAAATAACCGTTGCGGCACGTGAAGGGGGCGGTGATTCGTCTTCAAACCCCAGGTTATCGCTGGCAATTCAAAATGCAAAGGCGGTTAATCTGCCTAAAGAGAACATCGAAAGGGCTATTAAAAAAGGCACCGGGGAACTGGATGATGGCAGCGGCAATTATGAAGAGGTAACTTACGAAGGATACGGCCCCGGCGGGATTGCCTACTTTATTGAAGCCACCAGTAATAACCTGAATCGAACCGTAGGTGAGATTCGGCATGTGTTCACCAAGCATGGAGGTAACCTTGGCACGGATGGGTCGGTAGCATATCTTTTTGAGCAGAAGGGATCCATTAAAATTAAAAACACCGGTATGGACGAGGAAGAACTGATGCTGCTGGCTATAGACGCAGGCGCCGAAGATGTGGAGATTGAAGATGAGTATGTTGAGATCATGACCACCCGGGAAAATGTAATGCCCGTAAAGAAAAATCTTGAAGAACAGGGCATTGCAGTGGAATCAGCTGAACTGGTTCGAATTCCGATGACTGAGGTGTCTGCCGATGCCGAAACCGCCCGAAAAAACCTGAAAATGATGGATCTTTTTGATGAAAATGATGATGTATCAAATATTTTCACCAATTTGAAACTTGATGAAGAAACCCTTGCTCTGATTGAACAAGCGTAGATCAAGGAGTACTTTAAGGCCAAAAAGCGGTTTATGATAAAATACTCATTCGGAAACTTGTTCGTTATTGGAATCTATTTTGATATCCGGATCCATTTATGAAATTGATCAATTATTTATTCATACTGATTTTATTTACAGCCGCCTCATTAAATGATGCGCGTAAAGCCAATGATGCGTTTGAGCGCGGTGATTATGCAGAAGCGGTGCAGCTCTACCGCCAGGCACTGGATCAGGATCCGGATAATTCCCGTCTCCATTTTAACCTCGGGAACGCATTGTACCACCTGGGACGGGCAGATGAGGCCAGAGAATCTTATGAACGGTTCAGGGAGCTTACAGATTCAAATGTGGAGCAGTCGTATGCCGATTATAATACAGGCCGGATGTTGATTGACCAGGGAGAATATGAGCAGGCGCTCAATTCTTTTAGGGAAGCACTGCGAAATAATCCGAACGATCTGGATGCCAAACACAATTATGAGCTTGCCCTGAGGCAGCAACAACAACAGGAGCAGCCTCAGCCTGACCAGCAAGACGAACCGGAAGAAGGTGATGGCGATGGGCAAAACGATCAGCCACAGGATCAGCCGGACAGTGATCAGCCCGATACGGGTCAGCAGCCTGATTTACCACAGGATGATGAAGGTGAGCCGGAGCAGCAGCAGCCCCGCCCGAATGACATGACGCGAGAAGAAGCGGAAAACATTCTGGATGCCCTTGAGCAACTCGAACGTGAATTACTCGAAAACAGGAAAAAAGAATCATCAGATCCGCCCGGAAGAAATGAAAAAGACTGGTAGACGAGACGCCTTTAGAACGTTATTCATGGCGATACTTTGCCTCGCTTCGATTGTATCAAAACCGGCCCTCGCACAGGATTTTCAGGTTACGTCATCTGTCTCGGAGAACCGGGTGTTTTTAGGCGAGCAATTTTCGCTCGCTGTTGAAATCAGCGGTTCAGCTATGAGGGATGTATCCCTTCCCATGTTGCCGGAGATAGATGGTGTCAGGATTTTATCATCAACCCCATCACGAAGTACAAGTATTTCGATTGTAAACGGACGAACGGCAACATCCACTACTTATACATATACACTTATTGCAAGGGAGAGCGGGAATTTTACCATTCCGCCGGTAACCGTGGAAATTGGAGGTGAACAGTATGTATCCAATTCCTTGTCTGTTGAAATTATGGAGCGTGGCCAGTTATCCCAGGATGGAAGAAGCCAGGTTCCGGATATTTTCCTTGAAGTGGAGCTGGATGTAAGCAATCCTGTTCCCGGCCAGCAAATTGTTGCAAGTGTAGTACTCTATTTTAAGCAGGGAATTGAAGTTTCGTCTTTTCAGCCTACAGCCGGATGGAGAACAGATGGTTTCTGGCGGGAAGAACTTCAGAATATCCGGCAGCCCCAGGCTGAATCTGTGATTATAGAGGGAATCCGCTATCGGTCAGCAACTCTGGTGAGATATGCTCTTTTCCCAACCCGGAGTGGTGAACTGACGATTGCCGGTTTCCCGATGACTGTAGGTATGCGAACCCAGCCCTCGCGGAACGATCCGTTTGGAAGCTTTTTCGGCTCCGGTGCTAACCAGCGCAGGGTTTCTCTCGAATCAGAGCCAATCGTTCTGAACGTTCGCCCGCTGCCGGCTATTGATAACGCGCTGACCATGAATGCTGTGGGAGATTTGCGGGTAGTAAGACGATTATCTGCTAACCGGGTAGAAGCCGGTGAAACACTGGAACTCATCACCAGGATTGAGGGTGCCGGTAATATTCCTTTGGTCAGGAAACCAGCATATAACCTGCCCGATGGAATTGAGCAATACACGCCACAGGAGAGCAGTAATATTGAAAGACAGGGCCTCACCATCCGTGGTGATAAAACATTTACCGAGCTGCTTGCGCCAAGGGCGCCCGGTACGTATGAAATTCCAGCTGAAC
Organism: Balneolaceae bacterium; assembly: GCA_007123715.1. GTDB lineage: Bacteria > Bacteroidota > Rhodothermia > Balneolales > Balneolaceae > Rhodohalobacter. The sequence goes on from SKKO01000233.1 coordinate 2,749, forward strand.
GTGTGGCCGTGTTTGATCCGGCTTCGCGCAGGTATCGAACTATTCAACTGCCGGCACTTACGTTTGAGGCCACCCCATCAGCAAACACACAGCTTGCGTCTGTTTCGAATTTCCGGCCTGTGGCATTGCAGCCGGTTACCGGTCTCGCCGTCTGGAACAATTCATCGCCGGATAAACCGGTGTTTCGAACGGTCTGGTTTTGGCTGCTGCTTCTGTTACCGGGTATTGCAGCAATTGCAGCTCTCAAACAGAGGCGATTGATGGTACTGTTGCAAAATGATAAGGATTTCGCCCGGTCACATCATGCTTATAACCGTGCTTCTGAACGGTTTATAAAAGCAAGGGAACTTGTAAACGAAGGCGATGCAAAAGAGATCTATAACATTCTGCATAAAGCAGTTTTTAGCTTTATTACAGACAGGCTGGCGCTCCCTGAAGCGGGAATGTCAGACCCTGAAATACTCGAAAAAGTACAGGATGCAGGTGTAAGTAATGACACCTTCAGGCTTCTGAAAATTGTTCTTGACAAGTGTGCCACTATCAGTTACGCACCTGTTGGTGACCGCTCCGATTTCAGGGCTGATATCATCAAAACTGAGAAACTGATCGAAGAATTGAGGGAGCAGATTTGACAAACAGGCGCCGGTATGCTTTTGTGATAGTCTTTATGATATGGGGCCTGAATGCCTTTGCGCAGCAATCTCTATTTGATGAGGCGAATAATTTGCTTCAGGAGAGTCAATACAGCCAGGCTATTCAGCTATACAAATCCATAGCTGAAGACGGGCACCACTCGGGAGCATTATGGCTTAATATGGGTTATGCCTATTCCCGAATCGATTCTCTCGGTATGGCAAAGTATTATCTTATGAAGGCAGAAAGATATCCTGAAACCAAACCGCTTGCTGCAGAAGCCCTGGAAGTTGTGAATAACCGTTTTTCACGACGTTCAGCTGTACTACCCCCGCTACCATGGGACAGCTTCTTCCTGGCCTTATCTGATCGTCCCGGATTACGGGGATTGGTTTTCATTGCATTTATCTTTTTGTATGCAGGTGCCGCATTCGTGATTGCCTCATGGTTCAGGTACGACCTTCGTAAGTTTTTCCGGCATGGAGGGTATGCATTTCTTGGTATAGCAGCGGTATTTTTCCTTTTCTCAATTGTGGTAAACTACCAGGACAACCGGTTTGGTACCGCAGTGATGGTTCACAGGCAGGGACAGGTATTTCAGTATCCGCGGCTCGAATCTGCTGTTATTACTACAGCGTATGAGGGATACACCATGCGGGTTGATTTCAGGCAAAGCAGTGACCACCTTGAATGGAAATACGTTAGACTCGAAAACGGCATGTATGGATGGATCCGTGAAGAACCGCTGAGAATTTTATAAAACGTATTGCCGTTTATCCGATTATTTCTTTACTTCCGCAAAACCATCCGGGAAACAAGAGTTTATCAAAATGTTATAGGCCGGTGTTCACAAAAAGAAAGGAGAATGAATGATGATTGATGAAGATAAATCTTCTGAAACTCTGCAAAAAGAAGAACCAAAAAAAGGTACCGGCCGGTTTAAAAAAATACTGATCAGAAAGCCGAAATATTTATGGGTCGGCTGGACGTTGGTAATCCTTGCCTTTTTATTGATTATCCCGGCTATCTATTACTTTTGGTTTATTCAGGTACCCGCATTATGGGGTTGGATGCTTGAAGGCTGGTGGCATTTTCTGCCTGCATTTTTTGGGTTTATATTCCTTTTTTGTATTCCAATATGGATAGGGATGGCCGCTTACGCAATTACAAGCAACCTGATGGATGTGTATATAGAAAGGGAGGAGAGCGGTGTTCAGGAAATCAGGGAACACGCCCGTAAAACCGAAGAAGAGGCATTGTCGCATTTTAATATAGAAGACAAAGAAACTGCTGACCTGATTGTACTGCTTAAAAACAGCAGGACTGATCTTGAAGCCTATTATAAAATCGCGCTGAACCAGTCACGGAGAAGTTTCAGGAACAGTGTTCTTGCCATGTGGCTTGGTTTTTTACTGCTGCTTGCAGGTATCGCACTGTATGTAGCCCCTGTTCATCAGGTGGGAATAAATATCCCGGATACCTCCAACTTCAATTTCCTGATCATAGGCGGCGCCGCAATCATTGAATTTGTTGCAGCCCTCTTTCTATGGGTCTACCGGAGTACCTCCAACCAGCTTCAGATTTTTTATGACCGGGAAATGCACAACCACTCCGTAGTGATGTGCTACAAAATTGCGAGTACCATTAAAGAATCCGATGATGCCAAACGTTCTATCGTAGATAAAGTTCTTGACCGGAAGTGGGCATACAGTCAGATTGATCCAACCGATGCCAAAGGATTTCGCAAACTTTACAAGCTCAGGAATAAATAAGGTTAAGACAGCGAATACCAAATGTCGAAGTGCAGCCTTTACCGAAAAGCTACCCCCCACTTACTCTGTTAATCTGTTAATCGGTTCGTCCGTTCCTCTGTTATTCTTGGGTTTTCCGGCGTACGTTAGAAAATCTGTCACCGGGAGTGAATTAAAACCAGATCCTCTTGCGGTTCTGTCAGATATTCTGCCCCGGTTTCAGTTACAACGGCCATTTCTTCCACGGATATGGTTTTAGTTCCTCCTTCAATTTCCCACATGTAGAAACCGTCGTACGCAAATACATTTCCTGTTTGCAATTCTTTGAATGCAGTGGGATGCGGGTCCCGCCCGATTTGCGCACCGCCCAGGCTTGGCCCGACATCATGAGCCACATAGCCAACAGGATGGCCTGTGTTCCACATCACTTCCAATGACCCGTTTTCCCGCATCCATTCGCGCTGCACCCTGTCTGCTTCCACGCCGGTGATTCCGGGCTGCATCACTTCAAGAACCATCCGGTTGCCGTCCCGTGCCACTTCCCAGTATCGCTGTATGTTAGCGGGAGGTTCAGTTTCACCGGGCTGCAGAACATAAGCGAAGCGCTGTATATCGGTTACCCACATGCCGTAGACTTTAATTCCGAAATCGATCTGGATCACATCACCGGGCCTGATTACGCGATCTGTGGGGTGGGCATGGCCGCGGTCGGGGCCTGAATTTACAGCCGGATTTTGAGACGGCGCCCAGGCATCCTCAACACCGATTTCACGCATTTTAGCTTTCAAAAAATTGGCAATATCGAGATCGGTGGTTTCATTCGGAATCACCGTTTGATACGCTTCATACTGCCAGTGTGATGTAACCTCAGCAGCTTTTCGCATAATTTCGATTTCAGCAGGAAGTTTGACGGAAAGCCACTCATATACCAGGTCTTCAGAAGAAACAATCCGGTTCATAACGGGCTGTGTCAGTAATTCCGTAAAGCGTGTGAATTGGGTATGGCTGAGTCCGTCGGCAATTTCATTCGTCTCACTAAAGTTGAGTGCAACAGTACCGTTTACATTCCGGTTGATATAATCAGCCGCTGCGGCCAGTGCCCCGGGCGACCTTCCAACCACTTCAACATGATTGTGCAGGCCAATTTCCTGAAGAGCGGTGGCCTCTCCGGGCGGGGTAAATACCGTTGAAAAGATCTCATCACCCCGAAGTTCGAAAAGGAAAACCGCCGGTGCCACGGCATTTTCGCAACCCACATGATCGGCAAGAGGGTCGTTATTGTTGGAACGGCAGAGAACGGCCCA
>SKKO01000030.1 GCA_007123715.1 Balneolaceae bacterium
GGGCAGACGAGGGGAACCAGACCACGACTAACGAGTGCCTTTCTCGTCTGTCGAATCCCCACCATCGCGGGCAATCCATATCCAGGCCCCACATTCGTCAGTCCAGAACTGCACTGGACAGACGAAGGGAACTACCCCGCGTCTGCCGAATTCCCGCGGCCGGCAATTCCCACGGCAACAAGAAAGATAAACAGTACAGCCAGGCCCCAAAAACCCCCGCGTGTCCATAACATGTATAAACTTGCGGCAGATATCAGGCTTACAGAGAGAATCATCAGTGTATTCCAGACAATACGGTTTATACCGGATGGCATAAACTGACCCATCAGAGACTTATTATTGATCATCAGCAAAAACGTAACATACGCAATGGGTAAGAGCATCAGGGTAATGATCGATGTAGGAATTGCAAGCCAAAAATACGCTTGATCCCAAAAAAATGGCCCTAAAATACCTATTCCGGGTAACAAAGCGCCTAAACGAAACTCCCATCCCGTGTAAGGCCTGTCAAGTATCTCGCAAATCACAAATCCTGAAATAATCATCATCAGAGTGATACTTGAAAGTGCCATTCCCAAAACGCCTATACCAAATATGATATGCCCGAATATGCTTCCGAGTAGAGGCTGAAGTGCAAACGATAGATCAAAAGCATCACGTGTAATGAGAGTTGCAGCCAATATATGATCCTCCCTGTCGAGTGCCTCTGTATATTCTGCAATTCTTTCTGCAGAAATGTCATTTCCTCCAAATTCATAAAGAATTCTACTTTCAATAAGCCTGTTATATTCGTTTACCTGCCCTGCATCCGGCTGCCATTGAGCAGGAAATTCATCAATAATCCCGGGCTGTGGAACTGTATGAAACTGGCTGGTTGAAGCAATGATCACGCAGCTTACTACCAGCATAAAAGGAATCAGCATTCCGCCAATGAGGTCAAATCTCATTAACCCTTTATACTCGGCTCCCCATCTGCGGCGAAGCATTGAATAAGCAAAAAGGAAGGTCATGTTAATTCCAACTGCACTTGAAAGGGCCGCAGCCAATACATTTTGCTGACGATTCACAATCAATTCCGTCCAATACTCACGTGAAGTTTCTGAAAGGCCGGCCAGAAGCGGCACAAACCCATCTGCCGGACGAAAAATAAGCGACGGTTTGGGAATAAATCCCTGCCCAAGCGCTGCCCAGTCAATCGCTCCGGCAATAAATGTGAGGCGAACTACTACGCCAATAAAACTCAGAACAATAACGGCTACTACACCTTTTAGCAGAAGTTCATAAAAACGAACACCTGACCTCCCCCGATTATAATTCCACGTCACGGAATAGGTAATAAAAAACATGATTAGTGAAACTATCAGTAAACCGGTCGTACCTTCTAATGATCCGCCTGTGCCAAATACGCCGGGCATCAGATTCTGCTGCACAACTCCATTTGCGAGCGAAAACTGTGGCAGTGACCATACGATACTTGCCAGAAGTGCAGCTAATGCCCATGCCCATCCTAAAACCGGATTCACATGCTTGTTTATGGCCTGAAAAGGTTTTTCCTGAGTAACTAAGGTAATGTAACCAAGCGCACCCAGCATCACGATTCCCAAAAGCATGGCAAGAGGCTGAAGCCACAGCATGCTGTAGCCCGTAAGAACACCCAGGTACAAACTGCTCGCCATCGACCCTCCGCCAAGAGCCAGCGCACTTTGAAGAAATCCCGGCCCTGTTAAACGCAGATAGGTTTTAAGACGAACAGGCAGACTCTTATTCTGTATTTCCTTCAGTAGCCCGGATTCTTCTTCAACTGTTTTTGGTATCATTTTTTGTCTTTATTTGAATGCTGACTGCCGGTTGTACTAAAATGTCCGCTTCATTCAATTGGAATCTGAGAGTTCGTCAGAAGTCCAGGGTATTGTTCGGGTTCCTGTTAATTCCCTTCCCAGTGTTACTTCTTCCAGTGAAATCGGTGCAGCCTCATTTCCCCATGACATTCTAATGAATGTCAGCACATCCGCAATTTCCTCGTCACTTATATTTCCCATCGGAGGCATCAGCATTTCACCCTGAAATCCATTTAAAATGATAGAAATCAAACTCTTTTCTTCACCAAGCACCCACTCAGAATTCCTGAGAGGTGCCGCAAGCCTATCCATACCGCTGCCATCCGCCTGATGACAAAGGGCACAATGTGTGAGATATGCCTGCCCGCCTCTTTCAAAAGAAGCCATAATCGCCATCCGTTCACTTTCCTGCCCATCCTGCTCACTGAATCCGGCCAGTTCACCTGCCATTGCAATCGCTTCAGTATGTCCCAGTCTCGCAGCTACATAGATCATATGATCTGTGTGAGGCAGATCCGTCCACCATGCTTCAATGAGTTCACGCATTGATTCCGGTGCTTCTGCAATTGTGGGTACTTGTTCCAGGCCAGCCTCCACACCGCCAAGAAGATGGTTGCGAAAATCATTTTCAAAAGGGGCCATTTTCAGAAAGTGAGCAAGTCTTTCCAGGTTATTCCGGCTCACCTCCGGTGTATAATTGGATTGCCAATCAGAATAATCCCCTTTCTTGTCGGGCATTACACTTCGGGGGTGGTAGGCATATTCCATCCAGTTCTCGTAGGGATCGATCCGTGTGAATGCCGGTTTATCACCGTGCTCAGAAGCCAGTCTTCTTGCCATGCGATGAGATAAGTGCTCCCGGAACATAGAAGTTTCCCAGATACTATTCCCGTCAGCCCACTGAAGCACCTGGCCTGCATCCCTGCTAATCATGTCTTCCAGTGCCCACCAGAGAAGAAGCGGGATGTGTCTGTCTTCCTTGTCCTCGCCGTGGTGTATAAATATTTCGAGCAAGGGAAGTGCTATGTCTGTATCAAGCCTGAAAATAGTGCTTGCAAGCTGACTCCTGACTTCCGGATCTTTTTCAAATTGTGCAAGAACTTTCAGTTTTTCAAATAGTGCCGGTTCCAACGATTTTCCATCCCCGAGAAGCCGGATTGTCCATCGTCGAACTGCGGCATTGGAATGATCCAGCAATGGGTACGCCCATTCATTTTCTAAACCGGAAATGAGGTTTGTAACCCACAGAGCTTCGAGTGCCAGTTGCCCCTGTTCCTCCAATGCCATTTTTTTCAGGATCGGTAAAATGGACTCATCTTTTCTTTCACCCAGAATTCTTCTGGCCTGCTCCCTGAACCATTTTCTTTCATCAGTAAGCATGGCCAGCAGTTCATCATTGCTTTTTTGGCCCAGATTGATTTGGCCGGATGGCCGGTAATTGACCGGCTGCAACCGCCAAACTCTGCCGCAGGATTTATCCCATGTATCACGCGGATCTACATGATCCATCCGGATATCACACCAATCAGCAAAATAAACAGCACCATCAGGGCCTGGAATTGTATCGACAGGACGAAAACTTCGGTCACCGGTAACAGCGAGTGAATCCGTATCGACAGTATGCCAGGTGGAACCCTGCGGTAACAGGCGCGTTGCCTGAATCCTGTTGGTCATAGCCATTCCGGAGATCATTTGGTCCTCGTAACCTGCCAGCTGACCTTCATTATAAATCGTAAAAGTCATTGCAAACCGGGGTGAATAACCTTCATGATCCATTGTTGAGAAAAACCCGTATGAATGAGGGCGGGTGAATGGTCCGTGCTTTGGAAAATTTTTCTGATATCGTCCCCCTTGCACCCAGTGAAAACCCCGGTTGTTCCCTCCATTATCTCCTGAAAATGCTCTGCCCTGGCTGTCAAAAGAGAGTGTCCAGGGATTTCCTCCTCCCTGGCTAAAAAGTTCAAATTCATCTTTTTCAGGATGGTAACGCCACAATGCCTGCCCTTTGAACGAGATATCCCTAACGGTGGCTGAACTTGTACTCCCATGGACTCCGTAGATCCAGCCATCAGGCCCCCAGCGCAGTGAATTGGCCAGAGAGTGAGTATCTTGCAGACCAAACCCATCGAGCCTGACTTCCGGATCGCCATCGGGCAATCCATTACCATTATGATCCGGGTAAAAGAGCAGATATGGAGGATTCATTACCCATACACCGCCCCCTCCGGTGAGAACACTTGTGGTTATATTGAGGCCCGTAATCACATCCTGGTGTTTGTCAAAAATTCCGTCGCCGTTTGTGTCTTCAAATACTGTAATTTTATCGGCTCCCTTCACATGGTTAGGGGGAGGGGCAGGAACTCCGTCAAACGTTGCCCTTAGGTATTGATCATACTTTTGAATGGTTACCCCTGCAGGAAAGGGATACTGAATATACTGTACAACCCAAAGCCTACCCCTGTCATCAAAATGAATACTTACAGGCTGCCTTATCAGTGGTTCTGAAATTACCAGTTCCATCTCAAGCCCGTCAACCACTGAAAACGCATCACGTGCCTCAACGGGTGATGATGTTATATCCTCACGTACCCAGTTTTTCAGCTTGTCACCTCCCGATTCTGTATAAATTTCGACAAATCTCTCGACTTCAGGTGTAAAAGGCCAGTATTTTTCTCCGGATTTATTTCCGCACCCGGCAAACAGATTAATAATGATGATTGCTGTAATCGCTTTAATAAAGTCTGTTTTTATGTATTTCATAACATGGTGTAAAACTTGCCTGAAAAATTCTGCATGGTTTAGAGTATAAAACTCAGGTTATTCGGTTGTCATGAAATATAATCACAGACACAGTCGCTGTTGATAACCGGTTAAGGGTTCTCACCGGTGCTCCACTCTATCGCATTCACAAGAAGTTGATTAAAAGCAGGAATTTCAAAATCCCGCGGGTCGCCCATCGATGTATAAAAAATTCTTGCATCTCCATACTTTCGTATCCAGGCTACCGGCTCAGGTTCTCCGTCAGCCCCAACCCAACCATACACAAGAGGGGTCACATCACTATTCAGCGGACGGGTTTTATAAAGCCAGGATGCAGCCTGAAATGGTAAGGCAGGTAAACCGGCAACAACCGGGTGGGCTGAAGCTTCCGCAGCAACCTGAACCCAGGTCGGAGGATTTTCCGGCGGACGGTTTCCGTGATGTCCGCTGTAATTTCCCCCCAATACCTTATCGTCAAATTCAGTCCAGGTTTCAAAGGCATGGCTGCTCGTTCGCAAAGCAATAAGCGGTTTACCGGCATTGAGATACTCACGAATAACATCGAGTTGGTTTTCCGGCAGATGCCTGCGTCTTACGTAGACAATCAACAAGTCGGAATCACGGATCTGATCCATTCCATCGACTTCATGATGATCACTCTGAATAAAATTAAATCCATAATGCCCGCCAGTACTCAAATGTTTTTCTGCAAATGATGGAAGTGTCAGATGTGCATCGTATTCATCTTCGGCAATGAGGAAAGCAATATGGGTGCGTTCATCTTCTGCAAACCTGAACGCCGGCTTGCCGGTTATATCTGAACTAACAATGGTCGGTGCCCAGTACTTTTCGATATGCTCAACCACCAATTCTGTTCCGCGAAAATGTGTAACATAGGGAGGCATACCGGGATTATACATGGAATCGGTCATATCTCGCATGAGTACCACATTTTTCCCCAGGTTTACCATTTGCCGGATGGCAAAAGAACGCCCCAGAACACACATATTTGTATGAACTCCCATCACGATGATATTTTCAATTCCATTCTCTATTATAAGGTTATATACCTCCTGACCGGTATCACTGATTGCATCCTGTTCGTGTATTTCGATCGTATCAATCTGGCTGGACCATGCCTGGTGAGGAGTGCATGCCAGGCCATCAGAGCAGGGTTTATCACATCCCTCGTCAGAATCATCGATGGGAAGATCTGTTTCCATTTCGGGATCCAGATAGCACCATGCATTGATATCAATTCCTTCAGGCGCTTCATGATATGGAGTATTTATTGCCCGTTGCCGCTGTTCAGTTTCTTTATAGGTATCGAGAGTTCCGCTGGGTGTATGGATAATCAGTGCACCTCTGTTTCGCAGGTTGTTCACCACATCATTCATAGCCGGAGCAATCTCTGAAACCCGTTCAGTGGCACTTTCACACCAATGCCGGTCCCACATATCTGTAATGATAACAGCCGTTTGTTTCGGATTCCATCTTTCGCGATGTTGAATTGTGTGCCAGATATCACTCCCCGGTTCTGTTTCAATCCGGCTTCGGAGAGTAAGTTCAAGCTCACTCAAATCAGAATATTCTGACTTATGAAGATTCTGCTGACTCACATTATTTTCCGATGAAGCTATCCAAATAGCCGCCGAAATAACAGTTATAACGAGAATGATTAACACCGGAATCGAATAAGAGAAAGGTTTCATTTTGACATTTTTTAAGTGTTATAATCAGGTTGTAAACAAATTTTCCTTCCGTCTATTTTTTATCAAGCAACGAACGATAGTGATCGGATTTTTCAAAAATAGAACCACTCTTTGCATAAAATTCGTCACGGAGTTCAAAAAATCCATTTATTTCCTGTACCCAGGATTCATTTGGGCATGGGTGATAACTGCGCATCCGGTCCCAATCCCGGTAATTCTGATGGCCATTGGTTTCCATCAGGCCTGTTGTAAATCCGGGAACCGGCGCCAGGCGTGCTGCCACATTTTTATTCCATTCAACCAGTACAGGATTAACCGTCAGATCGGCACAGAAACACGGAATTGAATATCTGTGTGCAGTTTGTGCCATTTTCAGGGTCGTGCTTAATGTTTTTGCGATCGCTTTTAGTGCAATTGCCCCATATCCAAGCTCTATCCGTTCGGCTACATTTTCAGAAGTATGTGCACTCTCGTCAGCAGCCACCATAACACCCAGGTCACTGATATCTACTTTGTACTCTTCGGGAAAAGGCTCTTCAAGGATTTTGATTTGCTCGAAAGCTCCGATTTTTTCAGCATGATCCAAAAGTCTTTTCAGGGTATCCTTCGACTCGTACCTGCCGTTCATATCCAGGTAATAGGGAAGTTTGCCGTCTGTAGTGCAGCTAATTTTTTTATTGCCTATGGCTCGATGAATTTCCTCTATCCGGGATTTATCCTGTTCAAGCATTTCTTGCTGGGTTCCGGGTGAACCAAGCTTAAATTTCAGGACTTGATATCCTGCTTCCTCCACAAGCTGCTTTACTTCATGTAATGGCATGCCATAGGAAGCGATTGGAACACTGGCAATTTGTTGGTGCCGGTGAGACAAAGCCTCGCGGTACCCGGATGGAAGCATTTGGTCAAAATTTGCAACTCCGCTTTTCTGTGCATATAACATCCAGGCCGCATTATCCACAGGAACCAGAGCATTCAGTACAAATGTTTTACTTAATCGGGCTTGCCCTGTGATCTTTTTCGCATACTCATACACTTCGTCAAATATCCTGTCCTGAAGTTCAACCGGAGTATCAAATGACTGACCATTCATCACTTTAAGCGTGTAATCGGTAATGGCAAACATCAAACAATTGCCTGCACTTTCCGAAGCTGCAGTGAATACATTTTTATCTGACCATAGTACATTTTGGGTGCCCAAACCCAATCCTTCAAGGCCATCATCAGATTGCAATAATACCGCAACCTGCCAAATCTCGTGCATGTAACCGCCTTTAAATCCAAATGGCCTGACCAGAGATTCTCTCTCAAATTGAGAATCCACGTTATTAATACGTATTGGCATGACAGAGAGTTAATTAGAAATTGACTCGATATTTTGTATTCAGAAAACGGCCTACTGAATTGCAACAACGTGTTAAAATGAACCCATAATAATGAAATTGATTTATAATTGAATCAATTTCTTCTTGTTATATACAATTAATAATTCGTGTACCCTGCAGAAATTAAGTTCGTTTTATGGCGGTGATTTTTCACTTTATAATCAAAGTCTCGTCTCAGATGTGCATGGCTGGTAGCGAGATCCTTCTTGGGGATATCGAAGGGAGGCAGAGCGTAAACCTGCCCCGTGAGGGATCCCAATGGGAACAGCACCCACTGGATCTGTCTGCGTTGAAGCGGGGAGCGGGGGAAATAAAATGGTTGAAGAACCCAGCCTTCAAACAATTGCGGGTATGAAAAGGCTTTACAGACCGGAGAAGCTCTCCGGCCTACATTAAAAACCTTCGTGTCATCGTGCCCTCGTGGCAAAATAGTGTCTTCTCCTAAAGGGACCCCTGCGGGGGTGGCTAAAACCTTCCTGCCTTCACCTCAATCTATGAATCTGTTTACGTTCTGGCACTCAACAGTTCAACAGCAGAACGGGATTATTTATTCCTGGTTTCTGCCCAACCGCGAACAAAACCCATAAACTGTGCAACATCGGTTACATTATGGTACCAGTTGTTTTCATATTCAATGGAAATATTGCCGCCAAAGTTTTGCCTCTTGAGCTCTTCCAGAACAGCAGGCAGATCTGTAACACCGGTTCCGGCAGGGGTATCCCGGCCTTCAGCGCCCCATTGATTAACATCCGTGAAATGCATACTAATGATCCGTCCTTCCAATAGCTGCAGGGCTTCCACCGGATCAATATTTGAACGGATATAATGGCCAATGTCGGCACTTACCCCGACGCGGCGGTCACGGCCTTGCACAAGGCTGAGTACAAATTCGGGATCCCAATGGCGGTAATCCGGATTGTTTGCTCGCGGCGGATGGTTGTGAACAGCTACCGCAATATCATATTCCTGAACCATTCGCTCAATCAAATCCATGGATTCGGCCGGCGGCTCGGATGAGATCGCTTTCACACCCAGTTTTTTGGCAAAATCAAATACACGTCGTTGTTCGGCCTCATCGTTGGGAAGTCGAATCACCCCAAAGTTTACCGCAATCAGGTCATGTTCGGCCAGTTTTGCCTTCACTTCGGCGATGATTTCATCAGATGAATCGGGTGTGAACCGGGTTTCGTCTTCCTCATCAGGACGAAGTTTTTGGCCGGGATATAGTTCAATCACACGTCCGCCGGCCCTTGCCGTCATTTCAATAGCTTCATGTACGGAGTATCGGTTAAACGTGTAAGCCTGGGTACCCAGTGCAAACCCGCCTGTTAAGTGGCTTTCAGGGATATTGAATTGAACGGATTCAATATCAGAAGCAACCGTGTCATTTTCTGAAATGGTAAATCCGATAAAAATTCCGGCAAGTACCAGTAAGGTTGCCGGAAATAGAATACTTTTTTTCATGGTAGTGATTTTTTGATTTTTTTAATTCCTGTACCGTTCTGTAAACGAAAATGATTTACCTATCAATAAAAGTAGAAAATTTTAGCTTAAATCAAAGTCAATATCATCTGTTTATAACCTCTTTTCCGGCTTCCTTAATTTGACTCCCGTTTCCTTGCTATATCTGATTTTTATTGCCTTTGAGTTACAGAAATACACTAAAACCTCCGTGCTTCTTCGAAGAGATTCCAAGGGGGCGTGGCAATCTCAGTGGTTTGGTTCCGCGGGAACTTTATGAATTGTAAGATAAATTGTGTCGCTGTACAATTCGCCGGCGTCCGATTCGATATTTAACTGTATCCGCATTTGATCCACCGGACCAAGAACCTGATCTGAGATCTTCAATAACACGGTTTTCCCGTCTTCTGAAATTTCAACTGCCTGTACCTCCACTTCATCCTGGCCTTGCATGTCCGGATGTTTTACTGACCATTGTGCCGAGCCATATCTCTCCTGCCAGCGGTAATTCCACTGATGAACCTGATACAAGTCCGGATTCATTGTCACATCCCGGTTTAATTTTTGATTAAATGAAATCCCGATTCCATCAGGCCGAACATTCACCTCATCAATAATAAACCCTTCACCGCCGATATAACGAATCCGGTCAATGGATCCGAATTTTACTGCAAACGCATCATCCCAGCCGGTAACGCCCGCCATATAGAATTGGCCATCAGCAGGGTTAATGCGTGCCCTCTGGGTTCCGCTGTCGAACTGAAACGGAAGTGCTGATACAGCAGCCTGGGTTACCCCATCCACGTCCTGCATCATTACATAGTAAGCCCACCCTTTCCCAAAACTTGTATGCAAAAGCCTGTTACCGAGCGGGCCCCAATCCTCAGGCGTCCAAACTCCCTCACCCGGTGAATTATCGAAGGCCTGGGGCATCCAGATGATTGGCTGATCGAATGTATCCGGCAAAATATTGCCGCCATCCGGATATTGAACCAATTCATTTTTCATTCGGTATCGTGGCCCGCCGGGCGCCCAATCGGGCGAGCTAAGTGTGGGCAGATAACCATAAAAACCGCCCTTTTTAACAATACTGATTTTATTCGCCGGCATCCAGTTCCCTTCATTATCACTTACATAAATTCTGTCATCCGGCCCAATAGTAACGCCATTTGGGGCACGAAAACCAATAGCCACCGACTCATAAGATTTCCCATCGGGACTCACCCGTATGATATTTCCCGGATCGCTGTTGTTGGTATATTGGCCTGCTTTCGCATATAAAAAATTTCCCATGCTGTCGGTCTGCAGGCTGAAGTTATAAGCCTGAACCGGAACATTCGACACATCAAAATCTGCGAAAAAACTTTCATAAAAATCAATCTCTCCATTTCCGTTCAGGTCATTCAGTCGCATTATACGGTCACGGCATATTACATAGATTTCTTCATTAACAATTTTAACGCCAAATGGGTCGTAGAGTCCTGTCGCGATACGCTGCCATCGAATGGCGTCGAGTTTATTGTCAATGCCCTCTGCAAGCCACACATCCCCTGCATACGTACTCATAACCAGTCTTCCATCATCAAAAAAATCGAACCCGGTCGGGCGAATCCAGCTATTCCACGGATTATTGAATGGCAAGGCTATCCGGTCTGCCACATAAGGATAATTTTTCGGGATAGTAACCAGATTTTCAACGGCACCGGGATTCTCTTTTCCGTAGTGAATCGGATCATAACGGGGATTCCTCACGTTAAGCTCTCCCTCTGTTTGGATGGTCTCATTCCAAACCCTCTCTCCGCCATTTGTAAATTCATCAGGACGCGGAAAGGGTTTTTGCTTCACGCCTGTTAAATAACCGGCAAAACCCTGAAGCTGAGTTATACCATTTCCGCTATAGCGATGAACACGTATGGTCTGTGATTTTTTGGACGGAGGTACAAACAGGCTGATTTGATGGCGGCTGTCCTGAACCCATCTCATACCCTCTGTTTCACCCTGAATACCGGCCGCGATAAAGGATTCAATTTCATCTCCCGTACCCGGGGCTGTCATGATTAAACTCCGTTCAGGATGTATCCATTCTGATTCGGGCAAACCATCAGAAGCGTCAATATTATGAAGTAAAAATACACCCTCTTTTACGGAAGATGAACCGCGTTCAATAAAACCACCCAGATCAAGTTTTTGCCAGGAATCACCGGGACTGATTTTCAGTGTGTGTTGTATCACCGGTAGTCCCTGTAATATTTCTGTTGACGGCATTTCAAGTATTCTGCGGCCCATGACAGAGTATGAAAGAACAACTTTATCTTTGTGCTGATAATGGCCGTGATAATCGAGCCATTGTCCCGGAAGCGGTGTCCGATCAGAGACAAGACGATCCAATTGCTGATACCTTCCCTGGTAGCTCCATTTCATCTGATCAAGCCCTTCCATTTCCATACCATCTACTCTCGGTTCTCCTTCTCCCCGGTACAACTGAAATTTTGTATCGCTAAGGTCGAGATATCCCTCCCACGCCGCAATAGATGACATTCGATGAATATTGTATGCGATTCTTACATTTGCAGCGAGTTCAATGATGAGAACATTATTTCCACGGCCTTCAAGTGATGAATATATGGCCTTTCCATAATCCCCGAGATGATTTCTGTAGTATTCTTGCCCAAATTCCTGAGAACCTGCCAGGGCATTTTCCCGGATCATGTTTAACAATTCAGTTTCACTTTGAGCCGGCTTTGGCAGCCCGTCTAAATACTCATCTGTTATTTCAAAATAGGCCCCTGGGTTTTCATCTTTAATAAATTGTTCCCTTATATACTGTATCACCGCATACCGGTCTTCAGGTTCAAGCCACCGTTGAGCCCCCATCTCCCCTGCACCATTGGTGATGGTCCTCCACATACTATAGGGATCTGATCCAAATTTAAATTCATCCCGATTGAATGATGACGCCCGCGGTAGTAACGAGGCCCCGTCAATACCATGACAAGCTGCACAAACCAAGTTGTAGAAGTCTTTTCCCCTGATAAATGTTTGCTCGTTTAAACCCCGGATTACTTCTGCGTGATCTATAAGTGTCCCGGTATTTTCACTGGTATTTTGGGCATGTGCAAACAGGGGCAGAAGCATCACCTGTATCAATATCGAAGAAAAACACAATTTTATGTATGAATTCATTAGTAAAACAGGAAAATTTAATACCGGATTTTTTTATACAATTACAAAATAGATCAGCCGATCGATTTCTGTTGATTCATTAGCCGTGCGGGCCAACAGCAGGGAGATGAAAGGCTACTCAGAATATTTTACGATTGTAACCACCGGCCAGTGATCTGATATAAACACTCCATTCTCGATGATGTGATCAACCCGGTATGTTTGGACCTGAAAGTTTTGATCCGCAAAAATATAGTCGATGGCATGCGGCGGCCTTTCCCTCCAGTTTTCATTGAATCCAGTGCTGGTTGCCCCGGCTGAAACCACATCTCCGGCAGCGTACTCTGAATTTTGAAACTTGTCATTTTCCATGAAAACTTCCATCAAATGAGTGTAGAGCGTATCCCCGAATGCCGGGTGATTTCTGCGGATATTAAAATCCCCCATCGCAATAACCGGTGCATCCCCTGCAATTTCAGAAATTCTATCCGACATCAAATCAATACTGTTTTTTCGGGCGTCCCTGCCCCTGTGGTCAAAATGTGTATTGAATGTATATATGGTTTTACCAGACTGATGATCATGCAGGGCAGCCCATGTTACGATTCTTGGTAGTGCAGCATCCCAGCCTCTGCTTCCCACTGAATCGGGCACTTCCGAAAGCCAGAATTGTGAATGGTCAACAAGGTCAAAACGGTCTTCCCGCCAAAAAATGGGGGAGTATTCACCTGCGGTGTTTCCATCATCCCTGCCGGTTCCAACATAGCCGTATCTCGGTAATATTTGCTGAAGATCAAGCAACTGGTTGTGCAACACTTCCTGCATTCCGATAATGTCAGGTGTTTCTTCATTAAAGTAATTTTCAACAATAGGAATCCGGTTCGCCCACCGGTTATTGCCATCTTCCGGGTTATCGTAGCGAATATTTAATGTCACCAGGTGAAGTTGTTCTGCATGATCACTTTCACAACCAACAGAAAAGAAGAAAAGTAAACCAAGAATTAAGCTTATATGTTTCATACGGTATTCATTTGATATTTAAAATCGCCAAGGCTTGGCAGAACAATTGTTCCCGCCGACCACTTCGGGTATAAGCGATACCCATGA
Organism: Balneolaceae bacterium; assembly: GCA_007123715.1. Taxonomy (GTDB): domain Bacteria; phylum Bacteroidota; class Rhodothermia; order Balneolales; family Balneolaceae; genus Rhodohalobacter. The sequence continues at coordinate 13,423 of SKKO01000030.1, forward strand.
AGTGATTCAAGTTCGGAAAAAGTATATTTTTAATGATTTACATTATTATCATTCAGGGGAAACTCCTCACCAATACTATTCTAATCAACTCATACATCCAAAAAGTAAGGCCACTTTTTTTAATTGATTTGCAATTAATCGATTACTTACATCATGCAGACAGTTGAAATACCGGACACCCTCACTCAACATGATGGTGAAATACTACCCTAAACTATTCTTTTTTTTGTGAAATTTTTCACAAATTACTCCGGCAAATATGGAGGCCATTCATTCAGGTCAACATCCAGCCGCTGGCCTTCATTTAATAACTGCCTGCGTAATTCGGTATATGGAACATCCTGAACAACCCCATTTCTCCCGATTGCAATATCCGCTGCCGCGGCTGACGACTGTCCGAGTATCATGAATACGGGCTCCATCCGGACGGATCCGAATGCGATATGTGAAGATGAAACCCCGTTACAGCAGACCAGAAGGTTGGTACACTCGTTTCTTCGCGGGGTTAATGAACGGTAAGAAATGGCATAGGGTCCGCCTGGAGTAAACTCCAGATTTCCTTCATTCTGAACAAATCCCTCTTCGGTGATATATCTCTGCACATTATGTGAATCCATATTGTACGAACCCAAACCAATCGAATCCTCAGCAACCCGCATCCGGCGGCAATCCTGCTCAGTAGTAACATATTCACCGATCATCCGCCGGGATTCGCGGATATAGAGCTGAGGCGTCCAGTTACCACTATCCGGATACTCATCTGCAGCCAAGCCCCATTTACTATACTCCTCACGGAAATGTTTCGGTACCCGCGGATGGTTTGCCATCGCCCACATATGGCCCTGCTGATATAACCTGTGATCTTCTAAAATTCTATCCCTTGTAACATGATCTCCGTCAGCATAATCATAGTTCATACCAATATTATTGGTGGAGACGGCCTGCCGGTTGTTGATATCGGTTTTACGGTTTGGCATCGGTGAATTAATCCAGGGCAGGCGGGAATCACGGCTTTCCGTGTATCCGGCCTCAAATTTTCGAAATAACAACTCATGCCGTATCTCTTCAAATCCGATCGGTTTTTCGATGGGAATCCGGTTTTCGGGCACATCGGTCAAACACATGCGAAAACAGTTGGCCTGCAGCCGGTGGTCTCCGGAATATTCTTCCCCCGGCCCGGTTGGGTCGATGCCAGGTAATACTCCACTATGGCTGTATCCCGGACGGATATATGGATCCACTTTTACATGAAAAATATGATTGTGAGACCGTTTGGTTTGTACTCCATTTAGGGTTTCATCATACTTATTATTGCTCTCCCGCCCAACATGATAGCTGACACCGGCCATTGCCATTAAATCGCACTCGTAACTTGCATCCATAAATATTTTACCGCGATACACATTGCCATCCTCGGTGACCATCGCCGTAATTCTGCCACTTCTTTTTTCAATACCGCGGCCGTTTAGCAGAATCCGGTCATTCATTATAACCGGCACACCAGCCTCTTGCAACATATCCTCGTAAAGTTTTCTGGCCACTTTTGGCTCAAACCCGAACATGCCTTCACTTCCCTCAGTCAGCCGGTCGGTTCTGCCCATATACTCATCCCATGTCTGATGGACCCAGGAATCGTCATTCATATAATGCTGCCGGATCTTCCTGTAAAAATCAAAAGATAATCCTCCAATCGCCCCGCCCTCACCTTCAACACCAATATCTGTCTGTCCAAGGCCTCCTGTAGTTAGCCCTCCAAGGTGGCTTGAAGGTTCCACGATGATCACGGAACATCCTTTCCGGGCTGCTGCTATTCCAGCAATGATTCCCGCAGATGAAGCCCCATAAATGACAATATCATATTCTTTTTCTTCGGTTAATACCGACCTTACAAGTCCGGATGGCAAGATAAGACCGGCAGATAGGGCCATTGAGTTCTTAATGAATTCTCTTCTTTTAAGTGCCATATACTCATTTATTCTTAAAAATTTAAGCAAAAAGCTCCATCACAGCTTCTCCATGTCCATCTGGAGTTGAATAAAATGGCCTGCCTTCGATAACGTAGTTGGTTTGCGGTGATATGCCCAATGCATGGTAAATGGTTTGATGAACCTGATCAATGGTTACGGGATTTTCGATGGTTGAGCAAGGGCGTTCATCGGCAGTTTTACCATATACAAATCCTTTTTTGATGCCTCCACCAAACATAAGCAAGGAACATCCGTCCGTAAAATGCCTGTGCATTCCGTAATGAGATAAGTTCTCCATAACATCCGGAACATCTACCTGGTCTCTTACCCCTGCGCCGGGACGCCCTTCCAGCACCATATCCCGACTGAATTCACTTGCCAAGACAATAAGTGTTCTGTCCAGATGCCCGCTTTCATCCAGGTCTTTCACAAGGCGTGCTATGGGTTTGTCAATCATCTGTTTCATTCTCACGACACGGGTGTGACCATTTTCGTGAGTATCCCATCCGTGAAACGGTTCATATTCTGTTGAAACACTGATAAAACGTGCGCCGGCTTCGGTGAGCCTTTTTGCAAGCAGGCAGCCCTGTCCGAACCGGCCTGTATTATATTCGTCAAAACTTTCTTTGGGTTCCAGGCTCAGGTCAAACACACTCGCTTCCGGCGATTTTAAAAGCATATACGATTGTTCCATCGCCCGCAGCATTGATTCCTGCTGGTAATCGCTCCCGTATTCTCCCTGTGGACTCTGTTTGATCAGCTCCCTGTAGATTTGATTTCTTCTCTCGAATCTTTCAGACGTCATTCCTGCAGGCGGACGAACCGTATCAAGGCCGGATGAAGGATCGGAAATCAGGAAAGGTGCATATTCACCGCCCAAAAATCCGGCCGTATGATATGCTTTTAATTCCTCGGCTTCTCCTACTTCAAAACGCTGCCCGATACTAATAAAAGGCGGGATGACCGGATTTACCGGGCCCAGCTCTTTAGCAATCCAGGCACCCATATGCGGAACATGTACCGTTTGCGGTGGCCGGTAACAGGTATGCCAGTGATATTGATGCCTTGAATGCAGGATGAACCCCATGTCGGCTGCACGGTATGATCGGATCACGGTCCCCTTGTCCATTATACTCCCGATAGATCCCAGGCCTTCGGAAAAATAAAGATCGTCCACAATGGTTGGTATTTTTGGAAAGGTACTTAACACATGTTTGCTCTCAAGGCCTTTTTCAAACGGTGTATATTCTTTCGGGTCAAACGTTTCAGTGTGAGCCATGCCGCCTGCCATCCAAAGTAAAATAACGGTATCAGCCCTGGATTGAATTCTGGTGCTGCATCCGCCAAGAAATGCAGTGGCCGGCAGAGATGCCGCCATAGCCGCAAGTGTGGCTGCTGATGTTTTTTTCAAAAATTCACGCCGGTTCATTTCGTTACTCATGGTTGATTCACTTTTTTAGATCTATGAATGTCAGGCATTGAAAGTGTCATTTCTTCTCAGTAAATAAACTGAAATTCCGGCTGCATTACAATTGCCCATAACAAATCCTGCATTGATTCAGGTGTATAATTTGGTTCCATTAAACTGGCTGCAATATCGGCTTCACGTTGAGTAGGATTTCGGCTGAACGCTGTGAGATAAATTTGATTGATCATCTCCTCCGGCCGGCCTTCATATTCGCTGAGCCATCTTACGGCACCCCGTGCAAGAACTTCATTCAGAATTTTCCCGTTGGTTAACTCCATTGCCTGAAGCAAGGTGGCATCGGCATCTCTTTGGGTAATTACAATTTCCCTTGAAGGACGGCCAAGAGCTGTGAGCAGGGGATCATTCGCCACAAGTGCAGCCCTGACAAAGGGCTGCCGGCCGGTTCCCACCTCATGGGTAAATTCCATCAGTCTTCCCCAGTGGGTACTTCCACGGCTGTTGCCAAAATGGCGTGTATTCCCCCAATCACTATCATCAAAATCAGCAGTTTTCCAGCCGTTTTCAGGTTGTATGCTGATAGCTTTCCACTGATTGTCAGATCGAACCTCCACTACATTTCCATCATCAAAAGTTATTCTGAGATTGAACAATAGTCCGGCCGGACCCGGTACATTCCCACCGTTTATCGCTTCTACAGCAAATAGGTTCAGACCGCCCTTCAGCCATTCAGAAATATCAATCCGATTCACTTCACGCCAGTCATCACCTTCATCCGCTAAACCACCGTTTACAAAAAGTGAATAAGATTGGTCAGCGGTAATCAAAAGCTGAGCATTCCGGATTAGTTTGTCAGCCGGAAGAACAAAAGAATGCCGAAAATAATAAACTCCGGGATCGGGTAAACGGGTACGGTCGTCCCGGCGGGCATCGTACCAGATCCAGTTTGCCTCAGCCAGTTCTGTTTGAAACGGATCGAACGCAACAGAATGGTAAATCGGGGCTGCGACCCGGCTAATGGCATCTGCAAACTGCTCGGCAGTCAGCCTTCTTCTGAGCGGCCCGCGAAAGATAAACTCATCAGATGCAATTGCTATTGCTTCCGTTTCTTCGAGCACCACGGTTTTGAGCTGATAGGCGCGGGAATTCATGATGCTTGACATCAGCTTTTTCAGATCATATTCCTGATCAATGAAATCAACGGCAAGCCAGTCGAGCAAGTTCTGGTTCCAGGGTTCAAGATCCATCTCATCGGTTGGCTCTACCAGGCCTCTGCCCATTAATTTTGCCCATTTTCGGTTCACAATGGTTCTGTAAAGGCGGCCATTTCGGTTATCTGTTAAAAGTTCAGCGAGCTGTTCCAGTCTGTCCTTAACCGGCAGGGTGGCATCAATGTCTCCAAGTTCGCTGTAAAGGAAACCGGGACTTGCAACAGCACCTGTTGAAACTTCACAGCGTTCAACCTCAAGTTCTGAATCCGAAAAAATAGCTGCGAAAGAATACGCCTGGTCAAGAGTAAGATTGCTTGTGAAACTGTTGTGGCAGGAGGCGCATTTCAGGTTCACAGCGAGCAGGGATTGCGAAATGTTCTGAGCAGCCTGCATCTCCGTACTCTGGCTTGAATTAAACTCACCCCGCCACTGTATGCCTCTGATAAAACCCTCAGAGTCAGGCCCGGGATTGATAAGCTCACCTACCATCTGATTATAGGGTTTGTTGGTTTGAAGGGCATCATAAAGCCAGTCAGAGATTCGTTTTCTGCCTCCGTCGATAAAGCCTGTTCCGGTGTACGCATTCCGGAGCAGATCATTCCAGAAACTCATTGAATGCTGGGCATAATCATGATCACGCTCCAGCAGTGATTCGATCAGTATTTCTCTTTTATCGGGTGAAGGATCATTCAAAAAATCATTCACATCAACTGGTTCGGGAAGCAGGCCGGTTGCATCCAAGTAAACTCGCCGGATAAACTCCCGGTCATCCACTTGTTCGGGCCAGTCGATTCCATGTTCTTGAAAATATGTATGGATAAAGCGATCAACCGGATTCTGAAACTCAGAAGGTGCATCGGGCAGTTCGGGCCTCAAAAGAGCGAGCTCAGCTTCACGGAATATTCCGGTTTCGTGTTCGGGCCAGTAGGCATCGAATTCAATCCACTTTCGAATAAGTTCGATTTCATCAGAGAAAAGAGACCTGCCGCGCTGCGGCATGGCATCATCATGTCCGCCGGGAAGAAGTAAACGTCTGAGCAGCTCACTGTTTTCAGGCTGACCGGGCCGGATCACCACTCCACCATCACCACCGGCAAAAACGGCCTCGCGGTTGTCGAGAGCAAGCCCTCCTTCATAGGTATCCGAATCGTGGCAGCGGTAACAGCTTTCTGCAAATATCCTGCGCACCTTCACGTTCAGCTGATTCAGATGAGGTCCAGACAATGAACCTCCTATTAATATATGTTCATTCAATTCATCCAGAAATTCAATGTGTTCCCCCGATGTTGAACTTTCATTGTTCCAGGGGAGTACCGAGGTGAGGTAATCACTCCCATGAGTTAAACTTGCACCGAAATGCCCTGAGAAAGTCAATAAAAGAACCGTGGCTGTAAGCACCCCTCGGTATACATTCAAATCACGCTTTTTACCGCTACTCTCGGCCCTTCGAAGTAGTACGGCCGACACCAACGCAAATAATACCGTCGCAATGCCTGTCAGCCTGTGATAATCAAGTGTGGAAGCCGGATAGTTACCGCCATAGGCAAGCATCAGCCCAAAAAGTGCTGATAATATCGATGTAAACGCACCTATATACACAAGCCACCGGATCCCTGCCCTCAGCTCGGATCGTTTCCCGCCAAAAGTCAGGAATTCGAGAAACAACCCCGTAACCAGCACACCAATTGGAAAATGAACAACCAGCGGATGCAGCCTTCCCAGTAGTTCCCAAATCCAGAGTTGTGAAATTGAATCAATCATACCATTTATACAAGAAGAAATTTAATATCCAGCCAGACCCGTATATCATAATCAATTATCTGAAATAGTAACAGGGGGCATTCGTTTTTTTCGGCTCTGTTGAACTGTTGAGTGTTCCGCTGCGCGGAACGTTGACTCATTGAACTGTGGGAGTACGAAAGATGTGAACGTTATCCGGACCATGCAGAATTTGTGAGGGTGCTGAAA
>SKKO01000343.1 GCA_007123715.1 Balneolaceae bacterium
GCATCATGATTAGTATGACAGGGCATCTCATATTTGCGGTGGCTATGGCAGCTCTCCCATGGCTTGTTTACCGTTTTATAAAAAACCCATTAAACACCGAACAAATGATGACTGCAATCACCATCGGCTGGTTGATTCTTGCAGTCGCGAACCTCTCCGTTATGCCATGATTTTTGTAACGTCAAATTCACAAATCTCATGTAGATTTCGGGGTGCGGATTCAAAATGCAGGCCCAAACCTGTCAGCATATTCCGTATCTGACAGCAAACTTTCTCAGTACGGAATTCGCGCAGAAGATTTTAATACCCCGCACCTCTATACCCCCCCTGCTTAGACTACTTCGCAACCTGTTTATTACTATTCTTATCTGATTAAAAGGCCGACCATCGCATACTGCCTAACGGATTTGGGATCATATCTCTGTAATCAAACTTTATCAGGAAATCTATTTCACCATCTGCAGAAAAACCCTCAACTCTTCCGGTTAGTTCAATACTGCCTTCAAGCTCATCTTCACCTGGCTGAATAAATGTTACAGATCCGATTCCTTCTGTCAGGTCACCGATTTTCTGTAATTCAGAGCCGTTGCGCTCAAATATCCGGGAAACAGCAATGTATGTCTCTCCGTCTGCCGAATCAGGGAACGGACCCACCAGTTTTGCCGTGCCTTCCGTGAGATTACTATCATTAACAGGTGCTAATACAATACATAATGCGAAAATCTCAGAATCAGTACTGATAATCATCGTATTAAAACTTGCCCGTATTCCATCAACAAATACTTTGAAATACCCTGCGCCAAAAATTTCGCCGCTGATTGGCCCGGTAATATCCCCTTTGATGGGTATTTCATCTGCCTGGCTGCTGATCATCTCAATAATATCATTATCTGAATATTCGGCAGGTGGCATTTCACAAAAACCGGGATCTATCACATCAAAAGCAAAGTCAAGATCTTCTACAGATTGAGCCTTAACTGAACTGACACAGATTAAAAAGAGTATTGAAATTGCATAAAGGGTTATTACAATGCGCATGGTTAGACTCAGATTCGTTTAATTTAAAAGAGATTTATATATCTTGGTTTGTTCTGCATACCGAAAATTGTTACAGATACAGTGTTGTGTAAAATAGTTCCAATAAGCTCATACCGTAAAGAACAAGATCATAAACCAATAGCGGGTAAGCATACAATATTTTTCCAGAACAATCCATAGATAAGATTCATAATGTAATCAAGGTTTTAAACCAGCTCAACAGATTTTTCGGTTTTTAAACAGGAGAGATTATTTATTCATCTATATTCCATTTATGGGAACACCATTAGAACATATTTTAATGACTCACTACAAAGTGGATATGATTGCTTTTATGGATTCCCATCCGGAATATTTTGAAGAAGCAATCACATTAGCTCTCTCTGATTTGCAGCCACAATCCATGCGCGCGGCTTCACTTGTTTGGAGTTGCATGAAAGAAAATGACCCGCGTATACAGGAATATCTTAAAGACATCATTAATCTTATACCTGATAAACATGACGGGCATTGCAGGGAGTTGCTTAAAATTCTATTACGCATGAAATTAAGTACGGAAGTTGAAGGCGTGTTATTTGACATCAGTGTAACTCTATGGAAAAACACCAAAAAGAAACCGTCTGTACGTTATGCTGCTTTCCAGATCATTTTAAAAATTGCAAAGAAACATCCTGACCTTTACCGGGAAATTTTGTCACTTACAGATTACCGTTATTTGGATTCATTGTCACCCGGTATAAAGAGAGCTGTTAAAAGAATAATGAAGGAGTTAAGTCACAACAGGATAAATCAGGCGGGTATGGCGGTTTGTGAATAACGGAAAACTAACCGGTAAAAATCATTATTTATCAATATGGAAAACTTCTCCTGATTACCAGCTAAAGTTGATATTATGGGTTTAATTGCTGACTTTTTAATTACAGAAAGCTAACCTGCACAACTAATCCCGTCACGACAATTTCTTGTTTAATCAAATTTTTCTCTACTGAACTACCAATAATGAATCCGATGAAACGATCACTTTTAGCAAAACAACTCTTTATCATACCCTTTATAATGCTTATTTGCGCTGCATGCAACGATAAGTCATATCAAGCTTTCACCGATGATGACCGGATCCGGCCGCTGCCTGAGAATCCGTATTACTGGCAGTACAAGGGAAAACCGGCTATGTTGATTGGCGGAAGCTGGCAGGATAATTTATTCAACCACCCCGTCAGGCTCGATGAGCATCTTGATTTGCTGGTATCTGTGGGTGGGAATTATGTACGCAATGTAATGAGCCATCGCAATACCGGGAATGTTTTCGCCTGGGAGCAAAATGAAGAAGGCCTTTTTGACCTCGGCCGATTCAATGATGAATATTGGCAGCGGTTGGAAACATTTCTTGAATTAACCTATCAAAAAGATATTATCGTACAGCTCGAAATCTGGGCAACCTGGGATCTTTATGAAGATCATCAATCTTTAGGGGGCTGGTCATTCCATCCGTTTAATCCTGCAAACAATATCAGCTATACCGCTGATGAAAGTGGTTTGCCAATCGTAGCCGACTATCCGCCCCAAACCCATCCTACAGAACATCCATTTTTCAGGAGTGTACCTCAACTTGAAAATAATGAACGTCTTCTCGCCTTTCAGGAGGCCTTAGTTGAGAAAATACTTTCTTATACACTGCGGTATCCGCACGTTCTATATTGCATGAATAACGAAACCGGCGAACCCAACGAATGGGGCGACTACTGGGCCGATTTTATCCATAAAAAAGCCGCTGAAGCCGGAGTAAGCGTTGAAATAACCGATATGCGACGCAATGAAAATATTCGCAGCGAAGATCATGTCTATATTTTCAATAACCCGGAGAGATATACATTTCTGGATATTTCACAGAATAATGCCTGGAGTGGACTCGGACAGGGCCATTATGACAACCTTTTATATGTTCGTGAAAGGATTGCCTCCCACCCGCGCCCCATCAACAATAACAAAAATTACGGCGCAGCCCGTCACGGTGAGGATGAATCCGTAGCCAGGATGGCGAGAATCCTTTTTGCAGGGGCTGCCAGTGCACGTTTTCATCGCCCCCATCCCTACGAGGACCCTGAATTTATGTATGCCAAGAGTGATTTCGGGCTTGGCTTAAGCCCCAGGGCGCAAAAAGTGATACAATCGCTGAGGTATGTGTTTGATGAGGTAGCCTTCCACCGGATGCAACCGCATAATGACCTCCTTGCTAATCGAGAAGAAAATGAAGCCTACTTACTCGCCGAACCGGGAATTCAGTATGCTATCTATTTTACCGGTGAAGGAAGCGTTAGTCTGGATTCCGGGTTTGGTGATTCTCCCCTTCGATATCGGTGGATCAATATTGACGAAGCAGAATGGAGTGATTCATCTACCCTTGAAGCAGATGAAGAGCCGGTATTCAGTACCCCGGGCCCGGGCCAGTGGATTGTTGTTATTCATACTGATTCATAAAACAAGGATTATCAGATGAATAAAAAATATCTAAATACTTTCCTGGTACTTATCACATTCACATCCATTTTCATAACCATTGGCTGTTCATATGCCGAACAGGATACTTCCATTAACCTCGAACACGAACAGTATCGTACCTGGCACTCATTTCTGGGGGATAAAGAAGCCAGCCAGTATTCATCCCTCACACAAATCAATCGTGAAAATGTTCACCGCCTTGAGGTAGCGTGGACATTTTCCACCGGTGATCTGATTGAGGGTGAACGGACTGAAATCCAGGCCAACCCGCTCATTATCGATGGTATTTTGTACAGTACCACACCCCTTAAAAAAGCATTTGCCCTGAAAGCAGATACCGGAGAGCTTCTATGGATGTTTGATCCATTTGAGGGAGAAGAACCCCGGTCGCGCGGCGTAAACAGGGGTTTTGCCACATGGAGTGATGATGAGGGCAACAGACGGTTATTTTATGTAGCCGGCCACCGTCTGTGGGCCCTTGATGCAGCAACCGGAAAACCGGCTGAGGAGTTTGGGGATAACGGTTCACTCAATTTTGCTGTTGGCCTCGACCGTGACGCGCTGGATATTCGTGTTACAGCAACGAGTCCCGGTGTGGTGTATAACGATCTGCTGATTCACGGTTCAAGGGTGTATAATCTGGCGCCGGGCCACATACGCGCTTTTAATGTGAGAACCGGTGAGATTGAATGGGTTTTCAGGACCATACCCTATCCCGGCGATTTCGGGTACGAAACCTGGCCTGCCGATGCCTGGACCCGAATCGGCAACACCAACAGCTGGGCAGGTATGAGCCTGGATGTTGAACGGGGGATCGTGTATATACCAACCGGATCACCGGGGCACGATTTTTACGGGGGCGACAGACTTGGTGAAAATCTTTTTGGAACATCACTCCTTGCCCTCAATGCAGCAACTGGTGAAAGAGTCTGGCATTACCAGTTTGTTCGCCACGATATCTGGGATTACGATCTTCCTGCTGCCCCCGTTCTGGTAACCATTGAACGGGATGGCCGCCTGGTGGACGCAGTGGCCCAGACAACTAAAACCGGGTTCGTCTATTTGTTTGACCGTGAAACCGGGGAGCCCCTCTTTCCGATGACAGAAGAAGAGGTGCCGCCATCTGACCTTCTCGGTGAAGAGGCCTGGCCATCACAACCCGTACCGGTATTGCCGGCACCATTCGCCCGGCGGGACTTCAGGGAAGAAGATATCACCAATATCTCCCCCGAATCTCATCAGGCTGTGCTTGAACGTTATCGTGAAATCCGCACCGGCAGCCCATGGGATCCGCCCAGCAAACAAGGTACCCTCATTTTTCCGGGTTTTGACGGCGGAGCCGAATGGGGTGGATCTGCATTTGATCCCGAAACCGGCATCCTTTATGTTAACAGCAACGAAATGCCATGGATCCTTGAAATGGTGGAAACAGGTACAATGGCTACAGGCTTGCCCCGCACAGAGCAAATTTACGCTCTTAACTGTGCCGTATGTCACGGATCAAACCGTACAGGTGCCCAGCATGGTGCAAATCCATCGCTCGTTAATATAAGTGACAGGCTTACAACAGATGAATTATATGAAGTGATTCGAGACGGACGTGGGGTGATGCCTTCTTTCAGCTTTTTATCGGATAATGAGCTGGATGCTATCGTAAATTTTCTGCAGGATCCCGATGCACCCGATGTTTCTCCGGTTGAAATCACGATGAGCCGAGCTCCTCAGGTTCCCTATTCTCACACGGGTTATAACCGCTGGTTCGACCCGGAAGGCTTTCCTGCAATCAAACCGCCCTGGGGTACGCTCAATGCCATTGACCTGAATACGGGTGAACATGTGTGGAATATACCTCTGGGTGAATTCAAAGAATTGACTGAGCGCGGCATTCCCCAAACCGGTACTGAAAATTACGGCGGGCCAGTAGTTACGGCTGGCGGTGTGCTTTTTATCGGAGCCACAAAGGATGAAAAATTCAGAGCTTTTGACAAAACCACCGGAGAATTACTTTGGGAAACCCAACTTCCCGCAGGCGGCTACGCCACTCCTGCTGTTTATGAAGCGAACGGCAGACAATATATTGTCATCGCTGCCGGCGGTGGCAAAATGGGCACCAAACCAGGCGATACCTATGTGGCATTTTCGTTGCCCTCAGAATAACGTACGCCGGAGAGCTTCTCCGGCTTGAAAAGCCTTTTCAAGCCCTAATTCATCCTGTGAACTGGCATCGTGTCACCGGCAGCCCCTAATTTTAACCCAAAAACCGGGCAACACCCGATCAGAGATGACAGTCCAAAAGTCCCCTCTCAAGAGGGGATATAGGGGTGTGTTCGTAAAGGCAACTGTTCAGAAAGACAACGCCATGGATCATCCTGACAAGCAAGCCGGTGCTATTCCGGCTGAAGTGGACCCGAAGTTCGCGCCATATGCCAAAGGATCTCCCTAAGCTTGAGATATTCCCTCTCCCAAACGTTGATAAGACTCAATTTTTTGCCACATGTGGAGAGGAACGGGAGGTAAACTGAATAAAATACAATTGCCGTCTGCTTTAGCTGACGGATAGATAAGCTTCTGGAAAATATACCCCGAGCGACGATTTTAGAAAAAATGAAAAATCTGGTCGAGGGGTTCATGGAAGGATCTGTCCCGATGGGATGCTTTGGCATAGAACTTTTGAATTGTTGAGTGAAGAGTGTAACAAACCTGTCACTCGTAGCCCCTAATTGAGCCCCAAAAGCCGGGCAACACCCGATCAGAGATGACAGTCCAAAAGTCCCCTCTCAAGAGGGGATATAGGGGTGTGTTCGTAAAGGCAACTGTTCAGGAAGACAACGCCATGGATCATCC
>SKKO01000038.1 GCA_007123715.1 Balneolaceae bacterium
GCATATTTTTCCAATTTTTTGATCGGCACGGAAAACATCGAGAGCTGGCGCTGGATGCTTGGGGTGGAAATTGTACCGGCAAGCCTGTTTTTAATCCTTGTTTTCACACTACCCGAAAGCCCCAGATGGCTGATAGTTGCCAAAAACAGAATCGAAGAAGCGAAAGAAATATTACGGCTCATTGATCCTGAAAAAGTTGAATCTTCCCTCAAGGCCATTCAGGCCAGTGATGTGGATCCCGGTAAAAATACGCCCCTCAGGGAGTTTTTCAGCAAACGGTACAAGTTTCCGATCATGCTGGCATTTCTATTTGCCTTTTTTAACCAGGTTTCGGGAATAAATGCCATCATCTATTTTGCCCCGAGGATTTTTGAATTGACAGGTTTGGGTGCCGAAACTGCACTTCTATCCACGGTTGGCGTTGGGGTTACAAACCTGATATTTACGATGCTTGGCCTTGTGCTGATCGACAAATTCGGGCGGCGTTTCCTGATGTATATCGGCTCATTCGGATATATCATTTCACTCTCTGCAATTGCATATGCCTTTTTTACTCAAACGTTTGTAGGCTACACGATCCCGATATTGATTTTTGTATTTATCGCCTCACATGCCATAGGACAGGGTGCTGTAATCTGGGTGTTTATCTCAGAGATATTTCCCAATTCAGTGCGATCTTTCGGAAACTCACTGGGAAGCAGTACACACTGGATCTTTGCCGCATTGATTGCCGGAAATTTCGTTTACATTGAAAGCATTTTTGGAGGCGCGCCGATTTTTACATTTTTTGCTTTAATGATGATTTTACAGCTGCTGTTTGTTTGGAAACTCATGCCTGAAACCAAAAATATTTCGCTTGAAGAAATGGAAGTAAAACTTGGAATCAGCGGCAGGGACCTTGAAAAGGTTATTGAAGAGAAGGCCGAAGGGTGATCATCATTCCCATTAATAATCATCGAAGGATACGTAATTGATTCTTCAGTGAAATGGTTGTGAATTTAAGGCTGTGACGTAACCGGCACAGGTGCTTTTATACGATTTGGGCTTTAATTCCATCGCTTAAACGAGCCTTTACAATTTTGGCCATGAAGTCACGATGGCGCAAAGGTTCACGAAGAACCGTAAATGAAGCATGATATCTTCGTGTTTTTGAGTTCTCGTGGTTACTAGATGACTCTTTCATCAGGTTATAATGTTCTACCTGGTCTGTCGTTTTCAAAAAAAAGTTTTTCCTCTAAAGTATATTCCTGCAGAACTCTTTTTATTTTGATTCGATCACTATTTTATTTTTTCCGAAAGCTCCTTCAACGTGCAAGTTGAATATATTTATTTAAGTTCATACCCATCCAATCAATCAAAACAAGGCAAGGAGAGACTTCGGTGGTTGCATACATTTTCCGGAATGGGTATTTCTATTACAGAATCTCCGGAGGAAGCAGATCTCATTTTGATTGCTCACCCCGGGAATGAACTGTCAAATAAAGAATATCTCACTGAGATACAGTCACACAATCTTATTACCCGGTACCCTGACAAGTGTTTTTCAATCAGCTTTTTTAAAGACAAGCCGCTTGTACTGAACAGAGGTGTTTATGAATCTCCAATGAGTATGTGGAATAAACAAAAAAGGGTAAAAACAGGTGCATATCTGCTGAGAATGTTTAATCCATTAATAAAAGAATATTGCAATTCCGGGCACAATTCCAGTCAGGAAGAAAAACAATATTTAGCTTCATTTATTGGTCGAGGATCACATCAAATACGACACAAACTCTTTAATCAGAAATTTAACAGAAAGGATATCCATGTTCAGGATTCATCTCATTTTAGTGCCTGGAGTAAACATTCTGATAAGGATAAAAGAGTGGATTACGAACAATATCTGAACATATTGACAAAGTCGAAGTTTGCAATATGTCCGCGTGGTTCCGGCTCATCCAGCATCCGTTTATTTGAGGCCATGAGTTTGGGAGTTTGCCCGGTAATTATATCTGATGAATGGAAGCCGCCGGCGGGGCCTGACTGGAGTGAATTCAGTCTTTTTATAAAAGAAAGAGAGATTGACAATCTTGAACCTGTGCTGGCAGCATTTGAAAATAAATATTATGAAATGGGTAAAAAAGCTGCGGCAGCATTCCGTACATACTTTTCGGATGAGAATTATTTTGACTACCTGATTGAAAGGTGCATGGAATTAAGAGAAAATCAAAGAATTCCCGAGTCCATTCATTGGAAATTCAGAAGTGTGTATATAATGTATTACCGTCTATTTTTTTGGCTTCGGAGAAACAGGCAAAAATTATATTGGGGTTTAAAGAAATTGAAATCCGGGATATAGCCGGTGAGAGATAACTTATTTTACAGGTCATTAAGGAAAGGCCAATGAGTAAAATCAGGAACCCTCTGTTTTCTGATAGATTCGTGTCGTGTTAACGAGGAAGAGACGGGTAAGTCATCCCCGCCATCTTAAAGGGCTTATTTTTTCAAAAACTCGACTGCCAGCCCCTGATGGGATGACTTATCCGAACTACATCGGGCAGCCGAAAATGGGGAAATACCTATGAATTATGAAAGATTTAGATCGGATTGTGTAAAACAACTGATAGTTAATGATGTTAAATTTATAATAAGAATAAAAAGAGAGAAGACATTAAGGAACAGGTTGAGAGCGTCTGTTGCCCTTAAAATGAGGAATAGACTTGAGCACCTATTCTTCCCAATAATGAGAGAAAAAATGAGAGAGGAGAGCGTGATCAGCTCTCCCTTTTTTTTTATGATATTTTCATCTACTAAAGGCTCAATAATCTTCCTGGTTGTGCTATTTTTTGGAATCCCATTTGGATGCTATCCGATTTTCGATTTTCGATCTTAGACATTTCGCATATCTACAATCGGATTACGCAAATCGCAGATCAAATTACTTTGATGGTAACCGGTTACACTGAAGGAGTCAATGCGATGTCAGTTTACAATTCATAAAACCCTGAATAACAAAAAGGCGTAGCCATATCATTGCTACATCGGGCAGCTGAAAATGGGGAAATACCTATGAATTATGAAAGATTTAGATCGGATTGTGTAAAACATCTGATTGTTATTGATGTTAAATTATAAGTACAATAAAAAGAGAGATAGACATTAAGGAACAGATTTTAGAGCGTCTGTTTCCTCAAAGTGAGGAGTAGGTTTGAGCACCTATTCCTCTCAACAACTAAGAGAGAAAAGTGAGAGAGGAGAGCGTGATCAGCTCTTCCTTTTTTTTATCATATTTTCATCTTCTTAAGGCTGATTGATTCTACCTTCCCCCTCTCAAATCCTCATACAACCGCCGCCGAATAGTGGACTTGCTCAAATAAATTGCTGGCTTATTAATATTTATGAGCACCATCGTAAAGGTTTCAATTCGGTTGGCATTTTAACCCAGAACATTTTCAAAGACATTAAACAGAGGTATGCGACAGCAATTTAAAATTGAATAATGCCATTTATGTATAGGTTTAACAATTTTATAAATATCAGTTCAATAAAATGACACTTATTAAATATAAAGAGAAACGAAATTTCAAAGTCAGTCCGGAGTTTGTGGGTGGTAAACCAGATAGTGAAAAACTACGTTTTGTAATTCAGAAGCATGATGCGAAGCGTTTGCATTATGATTTCAGATTAGAAAAGGAAGGAGTGCTTAAAAGCCGGGTAGTTCCTAAAGGACCTTCAACTGACCCGGATATAAAGCGACTTGCCATTATGGTAGAAGATCATCCGTTTGATTACAGAAACTTTGAAGGAGGAAAGAATAGGTAGGATTTGTTTTATTATAGTTTTACCCCACTGTAAATAAAAACCTAAGTACCTGAATCGCAATGGATTACAAACTACTTAGGCTCATTTTAAGTACCTCGGGCCGGGCTCGAACCGGCACTGGCATTGTAATACCAATTGGATTTTAAGTCCAACGCGTCTACCAATTCCGCCACCGAGGCTTCTGTTTTACAACAAAGAGTAAATATACGGTTTTGATCTGAATTACTTCAACGATCTGAATCACTTTCTTTATGATCAAGAAAAATTAAAGATAACCATCCGGATTTTTTTGCTGCCAGTTCCAGGAATCCCTGCACATATCCACAAGATCACGATGGGTTTTCCAATTTAACTCATTGTTTGCTTTCGTTACATCAGCGTAACAAATAACAGCATCACCCGATCTTCGGTCTGTAATTGTATAGGGTATCATCATTCCGGTGGCTTTTTCAAACGCAGTTATGACATCCAGAACAGACGAACCCTTCCCCGTACCCAGGTTATAAATAGCAATACCGGGGTTTTCATCAAGTTTTTCCAGTGCTTTCAGATGGCCTGTTGCCAAATCACACACATGAATATAATCACGAATGGCGGTACCGTCATGGGTTGGATAATTTCCGCCAAATATCTTCAGCTCAGGTAATTTGCCCACCGCAACCTGGGTAATAAATGGCATTAGATTGCTTGGAATTCCGTTGGGATCTTCACCAATTTCACCACTTTCGTGTGCTCCAACAGGATTAAAGTAACGCAGCAATGCTATATTCCAGGTATCATCTGCGTAATGCAGCTCCTGAAGGATATATTCAATCGTTAACTTTGTACGACCATAAGGATTCACAGAAGTGAGCGGACTGTCTTCCAAAATCGGTGATTTTTCCGGATCACCATAAACCGTGGCTGAAGAGCTGAATACAATATTTTTGACCCCTGCATTGACCATCGCTTCACACAGGTTCACCGTACCATTTATATTATTTTTGTAATATCGAAGGGGATATTCTACAGATTCCCCAACTGCTTTCAGGCCGGCGAAGTGAATAACCGCATCAAAATCATTAGTTGAAAAAAGTTCCTCAAGAGCTTTTACATCCAGTAAATCTATTTTTTTGAAACAGGCATTTCTTCCCGTAATAGTTTCTACCCTTTTCAGCGATTCAAGTTTACTGTTACTCAAATTGTCGATTACTGTTACACGATAATTTTGATTCAGCAATTCAAGAACGGTATGGCTTCCAATAAAACCGGTACCACCGGTAACGAGAATGTTTTTCATTATTTTTTTATTTCGAACTGTGTTTGTAAGCGTTTAGTCTATTCAAAAGAACGATTTGGAATGATACATATCATATCACACCACAAATTGAATAAAAAAATTGTTCTATAACTTACAGACAAATAACGAGCGATTATTTCAGGCTCTTTAAATCTTCAATTAACTCATCGCAGTAATTCTGCATAGCGTCAATTGCCATGGCGATATCCAAATCCGTGGCATTATTTGCAAGTAAGATTTTGGAGTTTTCGTACATCTCAATTATTGGATCCAGCTTCATAATTTGGGCAACCGGTTTAATTTTGTGGCCGGCTGACTTTAAGTTTTCAATATTTTTCAGCCTCATCGATTGACCGAAATGGTCTCTGAACTCAGTAAAGGATTCAACAGAGGCATCAATAAACAGGTCCACATACTCTTCGTCACCATATAATAAATCAGCGATCATCTTTCGGTTTACGAGAGGTTCTTTCATGTTGATTCTTGGTTAATTTGCCGGTTTTGTTATACCATGGGGGGTAGGCCGGCCATTTTTATCAAGATGAACAAAGACAATCTTTTCAATTCGAATAATGGGCATTAATGTGAATTTATGACGTACTTCACAGCGTACAGTGATAGAGGTTCTCCCAAAAGACACGGTTTCCATGCCTATCTCAATAATATCACCGAGTTTGGCGGAGCTCACAAAATCGATTTCCGACATAAATTTAGTCGCAATATTACTATTGCCAAGCTGGCAAATTACATATATGGCGGCCTCTTCATCTACCCAGGCCAATACAGATCCTCCAAACAGAGTGCCATGTGCATTGAGATCTTCAGGTTTTATCAGTTTTCTGCTGAAAAATCTCATACCCTCAAATATTTCAGACATGAATTGGTATATAAATTAATGATTAAATAATAACAGGAAATATAGGCACATTTAAGGGTAAAAAAAGAGTTGGGGTGAATTTTGATAACAGAGTAAGTGGGGGCAGGAAGGGTTTGGTCATGTAGGCCGGAGAGCTTCTCCGGCTTGGAAAACCCCTGGATAACAGATGAACAGACGAACGGATGAACCGATTAACAGAGTAAGTGGGGGCAGGAAGGGTTTGGTCATGTAGGCCGGAGAGCTTCTCTGGCTTGGGAAGCCCCTGAATAACAGAGGAACATATATATGGCCTCCAATGTCAATAGGCAATACGTTTTCCCGGCAAAAAAAATAAACTTTTTTGCTAAGGGAGTTCGATAACGC
>SKKO01000329.1 GCA_007123715.1 Balneolaceae bacterium
CTTATCCCGATACCCTCATGAGTCATACGTATCAAAATGTTATCCAGTGGCAACAGGAGTATGGTAAACAACGGAATCAACCCTGGGGGTTTTCAGAGAGTGCCTATCATTTTTTAAATATCGATATGCATTATCAATACCGTGCATTTGGAGCACCGGGGCTTGGATTAAAACGCGGACTTGCAGAGGAGTATGTGATAGCACCTTACGCAACCATGTTAGCCTTGATGGTAAAACCAAAAATATCTCTGGAAAACCTGAAAGATATTGAACAGTTGGGAGGTTTAGGCCTGTACGGTTTTTATGATGCAATTGATTTTACTCCTTCACATTTGTCAGACAAGATTCCATTCAAAGTAGTGAGAACTTATATGGCACATCATCACGGTATGTCCCTGATTGCGATCGAAAATCTGTTGAACGATTGGAGTATCAATGACTATTTCCACTCCGATGCAAAGGTGAGGGGATGCGAGTTAATACTGCAGGAGAGAATACCTATGGGTATTCCTATTAAGGAACCGCATCCGATTGATGTTGAACTTGAACCGGGTGAAAAGGAAACGGTTCAAGATATTGTAGAACCGAGCGGAATGAACGAGCTGGATATTAGTCCTCCCAGATTGCATATATTGTCAAATCGAAGCTATTCGACATTTGTAACCCATGCAGGTACAGGTTCTTCGAAATGCAGAGGTATTGCACTCAATTCATGGGATCCTGATCCGACAATCGATCCCACCGGTATGTTTTTTTACATCAAAGATTTAAAAACGAACAGGTATTGGTCGGCTATGCACCAACCGGTAAAACGGAAACCAGACCGTTACGATACCTGGTTTCATAACGGCAAGATTGTAACTTCACGCGTTGACGACTGGATCGAAACTACAACTGAAATCTGTGTTTCTCCGGATCATGAAATTGAATTCAGGAAAATTATTCTGACGAATTATTCTGACAGGATACGCAACCTGGAACTGACCAGTTATGCTGAGGTAGTCCTTAACAGGCCGGAGGATCATCAGTCGCACCCTGCATTTTCAAAACTCTTTGTGCAAACGGATTATCTTGCTGAACATCACTCATTAATAGCCAAAAGAAGGCCAAGAAGTGATAATGAAAAACCTCTTTGGCTAATACATACATTTGCGGGCCACGATCAGAATAATGTATCGGGGCCACTCCAGTTTGAAACTGAACGATCAAACTTCATCGGCAGGGGCCGTTCGCTCGGGAATCCCGCAGCAATGGATAATGGGTACAAAATGAAAGGGGCGCTTGGAAATGTGTCGGATCCGATTGTGAGTTTACGTGAGACAATTGAACTTGGGCCGGGTGAAAAGATTCAATTTACATTCGGGCTGGGCATGGCGTATTCAAGAGAGGAAGCTGTTCATATTGCGGATATCTATGACAATCAACATGCAACCAATCGTGCTTTTGACCTGGCTACGGTCTATAGTACAGTTGAATTGAATCACATCGATATCACTCCCAAACAGGCTCATTATTATCAGAAACTTGCATCTTATGCACTTTATTCCAGTCTGAAATTCAGAGGGAGTGAGAAGAGGCTGAAAGATAACAGAAAGAAACAGCAAGATCTTTGGGCATATGGAATATCAGGTGATTTGCCGCTTTTTGTATTCATAATCAATGATACAGATCAACTCAAGAGAGTAAAAACCTTGCTTAAAGCACATGCTTTTTGGAGGCTGAAAGGGCTTGAAACGGAACTGCTTATTTTAAATGATCATCCTCCCAGTTATTCAGATGAAGTTCAAGAGGCCATATATCAGTCGATTGAGACCTCAATGGACAGGGAACGAATGAATAAAAGAGGAGGGGTATTTGTACACAAAACAGATAAGATGTCGGAGAACGACCTTACACTGATCCTGAGTGTTGCTCATGCTGTTTTTGAGCAAAAACTGCCCGACTTGTTCAAAACCACCTTACCGGCATCCAAAACAACTTCCTGGTATCATGACATTGAACCGGACAGATACAGAATTCCGGCTTTAGATGATAGTGAGATTGATGCCCGGGGTTCAGGCATCAATCAGAATCTGCAACTGTTCAACGGTTATGGCGGGTTTACGCCTGATGGTGATGAATACCATATTCTCATTTATCCTGATCATGAGAGCGGAAAACATATCTATCCTCCTGCTCCCTGGATCAATGTAATTTCCAATCCAGGTTTTGGGTTTATTTCTACCGAAAAAGGTGCCGGGTACACATGGAGTGAAAACAGCAGGGAGAACAAACTTACCGCCTGGTCAAATGATCCCGTCATAGACCCGCATTCTGAAGCATTTTACATTCGCGATGAAGAGAAAAAAATATATTGGTCACCAACACCCGGACCTGTACCGGGTGTCGGGATATACAAGGTCGCTCATGGATTTGGTTATTCCCGCTATGAATATTCCAATGACGGGTTAGAACAAGAGCTCCTGCAATTTGTACCCCGGAAAGAACCGGTAAAAATTTCCAGGCTCACTCTTACAAATAACAGTGATACAAAACGGAAATTTTCAGTTTTCAGGTATCTGGACAGGGTGTTGGGAGTGAAACGGAACATTTCTTCAAGATTTACTATTCCGGAAGTCCTTGACGAAGGGTTAACCCTGTTACATGTGAACCATTACAACAACGAGTTCGCCGGCCGAACGGCTTTTGCGGCTGTCAGGGGTATTCAGTCAGAAACTGAATTGAATTTTACTACAAGCCGGGCTTCATTCATCGGGCGAAACAGGTCACTTGAAAAACCGGCGGCATTGTCTCTTTCGGAAACTCTGGATAATGAAACGGTGACAGGAGATGATCCCTGTGCGGCATTTCAGGCTACCTTTCATATTGAACCAGGCGAAAGGAAGATCTTTTATTTTCTGGAAGGTGAAGGGCAGGACAGGAGAATTGCTGAAGAAATGATGACCGAACTATCAGATCCGGCAGCTATAGAAGCTGAATTTACAGCTGTCAGGGAATCATGGAAGCATAAATTAAAACGGATTGAAATAACAACTCCTGACAAATCGATGGATTTGATGGTAAATGGATGGCTGATGTACCAGAACTTGTCAAGCAGAATGTGGGCAAGGACTGCATTTTACCAGGCCGGAGGTGCATTCGGATTCAGAGATCAGTTACAGGATGCAATGGCGGCATTGTATATTGATCCCGAAATAACAAAAAAACAGATTTTACTCCATGCATCCAATCAATTCAGGGAAGGGGATGTACTTCACTGGTGGCATCCGCCCACAGGAAGAGGTATTCGGTCGAGGATAACGGATGACCGGCTTTGGCTCCCATATGTTACAGATTTTTATATCGAATCGACAGGTGATGAATCGGTTTTGAAGGAGGAAGTTCCATATATAACGGCACGTAAACTTGAAGATTACGAGCATGAAGTCTATCTGCATCCTGAAATCCTTGATGAAAAAGGGACTCTATATGAACACTGCTGCAAGGCTATTGACCTGACTCTTGAATTTGGTATCCACGGCCTTCCCCTGATTGGTGGAGGTGACTGGAATGACGGGATGAACCGTGTAGGTGAAGGTGGTAAAGGTGAGAGTGTGTGGCTTGGTTTTTTTATCTATTTGATCCTTGTAAAATTTGAAAGGATTTGCAAATGGATGGGTGATGAGGAACGTGCTGAAAAATATAATGCAACAGCATCAATACTCAGGGGTAGCCTGAATAAGGAAGGATGGGATGGGGAGTGGTATATCCGGGCATTTTTTGATGATGGAACCCCTCTTGGTTCATCCGAAAATATTGAATGCAAGATCGATGCAATTTCCCAGGCCTGGTCGGTCATCTCCGGGGGTGCTGCAGAACGTCGTGGCGAAAAAGCACTCGAAGCAGTTGAAAAACATCTGATTTCAAAACAAGACCGGATCATCAAACTACTGACGCCGCCTTTTGATAAAACCGAAAAAAATCCCGGATATATAAAAGGATATATACCGGGTGTTCGGGAAAACGGCGGGCAGTATACACATGGTGCACTGTGGGTCGTTAAAGCATTTGCAGATATCGGGCAGGGTGCAAAAGCCGTGAATTATTTCAATATGATCAATCCGGTGAACCATGCTTTGAACAGAGAGGATGCAGATATATATAAAGTTGAACCGTATGTGGTTGCAGCAGATGTGTATGGTGAACAACCCCTCACCGGAATGGGCGGCTGGACCTGGTACACAGGATCAGGCGGCTGGATGTACAGGGTAGCTCTGGAATCCATACTGGGATTTCGGCTTACTGAAGATGGCATAATTTTAAAACCGGCCATATCACCAGACTGGAATCAATATGAAATAAAGTACAGGGCTGATGACGATAAAACATTATACAACATAAAAATTCAAAATAGGTATGGCCTGGAATCAGGTAATCTGGAAGGAACCGTGGATAGTAAAAAAGTAAAATTCGATGAGGGTTCAGCCAGGATTAAGGTGATAAAAGACGGTAAGGTTCACGAAGTGAACCTGAATATAGTCTCAAAATGATACCGCTCACGGTATCATTTCATTTGTAAGGGTAGAAAAAGAATTGTTGCAATAAAGACCAGGATGAAATGGCGGGTAAGTCATCCCCGCAGGGATCAGACAGACGAGTTTTTAGAAAAATGAGTAGATGATGGGAATGATTCCGGATCGACTCGTCTGCATGCCCCTGCCGGGGATTCCTATGCTATTTGACACGACACTAAGAAAATGTTCGGCTATTTGAGTTTTGGGAGCCATTAAGTAACACCGAGCCATTTTTAAGAATAGAAGGGAAACCATTCCTTCGGATCATGTAAATATTCGGAAGAGGAAGCGACAATGAAAATATTGTCCCTAAGCCTTTTTCGCTCTTCACAAAAATACGGCCGCTTTCTTCGGAAACCAGTTCTATGACATATTCAAGCCTGGTTCCAAAATTATCTTCCGCCGCGTCTGCCCCCATTAATTTTGCTACTTTTTTGCTCTTGTTAATTGCTGTTACCAGTTCAGGGGAAATGATTTTACCGGTATCTGTTACAGTCACATTTAGTGTGCTGTGAACTTCATCCGTGTTCAGGGTAAAAACAACATCAACGAATCCATTGGGAGATGTAAATTTAATGGCATTGGCTACCAAATTTCCAGTGATTTGTATCAGATTGATAAAAAACCTGGGTGGGAATTGTATTTCTTGATTGATTTTATTTCTCAGCAGCAATGAAACACCCAAATTTTGTGCGATTGGATGATATATACGGTCAATTACTGTCAGAACGGTTGAAGGTTTTCTATCGATATGCATATTTTCGATCATACTTTTTTGTGTGTCCCGGAAAACCATGCAGGGTCCGGAGGCCACGATTTAGATTATTTTTATGATTGTTTATTTTGATCAGATTTCTAGTCCGATCCTCTTCCTGATTCAGGCTTTGATCTTATGAAAATTTCAGGATATATAAGCTCTGATATTAATGCGATTGCTGTCAAAATATGAGATAGAAGCCAGCTGATTCTTATAATATTTACCGGCTTTTTTATATATATCACAGGTTTTTTAATTGGTATAATTAAAACCAGTATTAAAAGCTTTTGGAGTGTGACAGCCGTAACAGCCAGGGTTATTCATAATGACCAGCCGTTCTGCTGCCAAATTTAGGTAATTGACGTATAATGGGACTGAAATCCTGGTGATCAGTCAAATATACAACTCCATACCGCCTCCCTATAACGTACGTCAGTATTAATTTATCCACCTTGTGGTTGTGTAAATACATTCACACTTATTCCTGCAAGTTGCAGGATACATAAACATTAAAAACCCAATACTTATGAAATACTCAATAGGAATACTAACGACAGTCATACTGATTGCAGCATTTGTGCTGTCAGGATGTGACAGGCCATCTCATGATAGAATGCAAGATGCTGAAGTCTCGGTAATCGAATCAAACCGTGATATGGAAGTTGCTAAAGCTGAAGTGGAAGCAGATTACCGTATCTACAAAACAGAAAATGAAAATCGATTGGCGGAACATAACAGAACCATCGAACAAATCAAGCAAGACATTAATAATGAATCTAACCCGGAAGTAAAAGCCAGACACGAAAACAGGCTTGAACGATATGAAACAAACCATCGCGAACTAAGTCGTGAAATGGATAATTACAGAGTTTCAGGAAGAGAAAACTGGAATAGTTTTAAAGACAGTTTCAGTAACAGAATGGATGATCTTGGTGACTCGTTGGATAATTTCTTTTCAACCAACCGTACAACCACATCTAGAAATTAATATTAATCTAAAACA
>SKKO01000337.1 GCA_007123715.1 Balneolaceae bacterium
ACATCAAAGATCGTGTATCACAGATCATCAGGCCGGATGTACGATACACGATGTGCGTTCTGTGATCTGCGATCTCAGCTTTATCAAAACTGTAACTCATCTAAAGCTAATTTTCTGTCTCAACAAGATCGCACACCACACATCAAAGATCGTGTATCGCAGATCATCAGGCCGGATGTACGATACACGATGTGCGTTCTGTGATGTGCGATCTCAGCTTTATCTAAACTGTAACTCATCTAAAGCTAATTTTCCATCTCAACAAGATCGCACGTCAGTATCCCACTCCTCCGGCACACCAATCTCTCCTTGAATCGCCATCTCCTCAATTTCTATCCCGGAACTTTGCAGGCTGATTGAACGATTTTGTAATTGTTTCCCGCTGGTGTCGCCATCCGGCCCGTAAATGGGATCGTCAATAATGGGCAGGCCGGCTTCTTTCAGGTGGAGGCGAATCTGGTGCGTTCTTCCCGTAACCGGTAAACACTTTACCAGGCTGAAGCCATCTTTGGTCCATACCCTTTCAAAAATTGTTTTTGCCTGTTTTGCACCGTCAAGATGCATTCCGCATTCGAATACAAATCCTTTCTTCCGCCGGATGGGAGTGTCCACCGTTAAAGATAAATCGGCAACCCCTTTTACGAGGGCGTAATACCATTTTTTTACCCGGTTTTCTGAAAATGCAACCTGGATTTGGTTTGCGGCGGCCTTGTTTTTGGCTAACAACACCAGCCCGGATGTTACCGAATCAAGCCTGTGCACTACATTCAGATTTTCATATCCCTGCTCTTGTAAAATATAGCTGAGGGTATTTTTATAATACCGGCCGCCCTGGTGCATGGGCATAGGTGCCGGTTTATATACCATCAGCCAGTTTTCTTCTTGTCGAATCACCCTTACATCATCCGGCACAGTCGGTTCTTTAACCGCGGGGTTATGATGATAAATAAGCTGATTGGCTTTAACAGTACGCTGAGGGTGGGTCGCACCGGTATCAAGCCAAATCCACTGCTTATCAATTCGTTTCTCCCAATCACCGGAATCCACATAAGGAAAACGTTCAGCCAGATAGTGAACCAGCTCTTTCCCTTCATCTCCCTTTTTAACACACAATGTTCTTGTGAGCGGGTAAGGAGCTGCAATCCGAATGCTACTGCTTTTGAAGTTCACGCTCTTTAAAATTGTCACCAAAATAATTATACCATTTTCTGAAAGGCCTGAAGGCGTTATCGGGATCAAAAGGGCGTTTAAATTCATTTTGCCGGCACTCTTCGCTGCAGCACCCTTCCATGTTCCGGGCACCTTCTTCAGAGCAGACAAACAATTTGTTACATTCCATATTGGCGCAATTGATGTAACTGTCGGCCGGTTTCCCGGTTATTTCGCACCTAGCAACCGGCTCAAGGGTTTCTATGTTTACGGGCACCACGAGCCGGTCATCAAATACAAAGCATTTACCCCTGAAATGCTTGCCGCCTTCTTCTTTGGCATATCTCAGGATGCCGCCATGAAGCTGGTTTACATCCTGCCACCCTTTTTGTTTCATGAGCACAGAAAACTTTTCGCAGCGAATGCCTCCTGTGCAGTACATCAGCACTTTTTTCTCTTTGGGAATCTCTTCTCCCGCCTGCTCAAGCCAACCCGGGAAATCAAAGAAATTTTCAACATCCGGTTTTACAGCCCCTTCAAAATGGCCTACTTTCGATTCGTAATTATTGCGCACATCAATCATCACATAATCTTCACCGCTCTCCATTACAGTTCGCCACTCTTCGGGTTCAAGATAATGGCCGCCATCTTTTGGATTGAGGCCGTCATAATGAATCGCCACAATTTCTTCCCGCACTTTGCAAATCAGTTTGGCAAATGGAATGGTTTCGTACTCATCAGTTTTAAATTCAGTATTTCCAAATCCATCAATACTCCATAAAAATTCCCTGTATGCTTGGATCTGTTCAGGCGTACCTCCAAGTGTTCCGTTAATACCCTCACTGCTGATGTAAACCCTGCCCTTCAGATTATTCTGCTTTAACCACATTTTATGGTTTTTGCAGAAAACTTCCGGTTCCTCTATTGGCTCAAAATTGTAGTATAAAATAACTTCGTACATAAACCCGGTATCGCTTTATTAAACGTTTTTTAAAAAGCATTCGTTAAAGATTTTACGAATTCATAAGTTACAATGATTTTAAACAAGATCTAAATGCCCGCCTATCCGAATGCATGGCTTAATCACTGACAGACGATACTGGTACTTGCTGTTCCTTATTGGTTTCCTTGCGGCAGAACTAACTGCACAGCATATTCAGGAAGAGCGGGTTGTAACAAGCCATCCTGTATTAAACTCGATTGAAGAAGCTGCCCTGCGAGGAGTTATTTCAAAGGAAAATGCCCTTCTCCAAAAAATCTACGCAGGGTATAACCCGGAGCGGCTTCACTCAAGGTTTGCAGAGGAGAGTGATACTCCCATACGCTGTATGGTTCCTGTTCTTACTGAATATTATCATGTAAAATACACCCTTGATCCGGGCATTGTTGCTGAAATTGAGAACTTGATTCACCCCCGAACTACACTAACAACCAGAATTCATGTATCTGATTCTGAAAGATTCGTGTTTTACTACGATGTAGAGGGAAATAATGCTGTTCCCCTGGATGATTTCAGTGGAAGCGGAGTCCCGGATTATATTGAACATGCTGCATTTGCGGCCGATTCATCCTATCGATATCAGGTTGAGCAGCTTGGCTTTGTGGATTTTCTAAAAGAAGAACCTTACGAGATTTTCTTCCGGAACTTCCGGTTTTATGGCACCACAACCGCTTCCGGCTCAACAACTTCAATCACTTTACACAGTAGCTTTGAAGGATTTCCGGAAAATTCTCATCCCCTGGGCAATCAAATCGGATCCCTCTATGTAACCATTGCTCATGAAATAAAACATGCCATACAGTATGCAACCAACAGGTGGACCGGGCAGGCAGGAAGTTTTGACTGGATTGAAATGGATGCCACACTCATGGAAGAAACTACATTTGATGACGTTAACGACTACTACCATTACATCAAAACAGGATTTGATTCTCATACTCCCAATACCCGTTCAATCTTTGGAACCCCTGAAAGTGCAACCCCCGGTGCCTACTGGCATGTATCGTGGATGCTCTATTTTTTTGAAAAACATGGCGGTGATTTTTGGGTGGATGTTTGGAATGAATTTATCACGGATAGGGATAAGCCTTTTTTTGACGCGATTACAAGCGTTACAGACAGAAGAGGACTCAGTTTTGAACAGGAGCATATCAATAACCACGTATGGCATATGGCTTCCGGGCCGGTTCACTCACCTCTGGACTATGGGTTCAGGGAGAGGCTCAATTATCCGGTTCCAAGATTTACCCATAATCTGTCAGTAATACCAGACAGCCTCAACAATCAGTTCCTACGTTCACTGGCAGCCAATTATATCGATGTTTTACCATCCAATATTACCCTTGGTCAGCCGCTCATTACATTGCAGTCGAATTCGAACGGCGTGGGCCTTGGAGTGATCGGTTATTTCCGTAACGGTAGTACGGATGTTCAGTTCAGCGTGAATCCCAATTCAAATACCCAATCGATTCAAACTACCTGGTCATGGTCTGATCTTGTTGACCTGAATATTGCCGTTGTAAATACAAACCGTGACGCGGATGCGGTTTATGACCTTTCGGTAAGCTCCCGGATACCGGATGAGGATGCCATTTCCCAAAATTATCCAAACCCGTTTCATCCCGCTACTAACATTGAATTTTCTCTGACCAACACCAAAAATGTGAGAATTGATGTATACGACCGAATTGGACGCAAAGTATCCACACTCGTAGATGGCAGGCTGGGAGGAGGGTTCCACACCATAACCTTCGATGGCACCGGGCTTGCTTCCGGGCTCTATTTTTACCGCATTGTGACCGATCAGACACAAACCACCAAAAAAATGATTTTGATAAATTAAATGGAAATCAACTTCACAATGCTAACGGATCCTGGCAGCCGGCTTCAGGAGAAGGCCGGATTAGTGGAAGCATTGTTGCAGGATTGGAACAGTCAGGGTAATCCGGGTGCTTCAGTTGCAGTGGTGTACGATGGCCGCATCGTCTATTCAAGAGGATTTGGGTTGGCAAATCTTGAATACGACATACCTAACACATCCGAAACAATCTATCACATCGCATCCATCTCCAAACAATTCACCGTATTTACCATTCAGCATATTTTTTTAACCATTGGCCATGACTGACACCTTTTTTTATGATGACCATGAATGAAATGAAACGATTCAATGACTGCTGTTATCAACCTCCACAGCGCCCACATCACAAGTATTCCCGACTGGCCTGGTAAAACCTCTTTGATCTTCCGGCAGGCATGCTTCTCCGGAATCGATCAGCGGACTGTTTGGCAGCGGCATATGAGTGAGAGTCGGGCCGCCATTATCCTGAAGATCACCGAGCCTGGGATCGTCAATAACCATAAATCCAGGACAACTATTATCTGTTGAAAAATTCGTGCCAATTACAATTAGATTATCCTGGTTAGCATAAGTGCACAAATTTTCCTCTCCATGAAACACATTATTAATCAATGTTACAGAGCAGTTCTCATACACTAATAATGCGGATCGGATACCGTCAGACCTGGCATTATATATTGTTAAATCCTGCAGTTCAGCTTCAATATTATCACATTGTATCGCTCCAACTCCATTTGGTGTAATCCCTCTCTCACCACTAAAAGTGCTACGGCGTATGATAAGGTTTCCTCCAAATGCTGTTACAGAGGCTGAATTACCCTGATTACCGTTAAAAGTAGTTGATTCTACCAGTAGATTACCGCGGCTGAGTATAACACTCTCTGTATTATTATTGGAGAATGTAGAACGGGTTATATTAATCTCCGAATTGATTATGTTGAATATGGTGTGTTTTCCTGAATGGCTTTCAAACAATGCACCTTCAATCAGATTGTTTACGGAACTTGAATGGTTATATATAGCTGAACCATCAACTGCCAAATTTTCACGAAAAATTGTGCTGCCGATTATCATTAATTCACCTCTGTTATAGATGGCACCACCCTGGGAAGTCTCCATTATACCATTTGGTACCATTGGCTGGTTCTCGATAAACGATACACCAGAAAGAGTAAGTTTACCTTCGTTATATATAGCTCCACCCCTGCTTATAAATAGTCTTCTACTTTCATGAACCCTGCCGCCCCCACCTTTGAGGGTTACATTTCGCATAGTAAGGCTGCCATTTTCGAGTACATGAAAGAAACGAAACGCATCACCACTATTACGACTGATGGTTGCCCCATTCCCCTCAATGAAAAGAGTTGATCCAACGTGCGCCAGCCCATTCTGGCCTGACCGGCTGATGAGTCTGCGGGCTTCAGAGCCGAATCCAGGTATTTCTGATCTTCGGATAACATATTCAGCATCTGGCACCAAATGAATGGTTTTTGGAACGTCATCTCCACGACAAAACCAGGCAGTGCGTACGGCTGCACGTAAGCTGTCACAGGTTCCATCTTCATAATTGCAAAGAGAATTATCTGCTTCACCAACCTCATTTGTTGTAATGGTTAATTCTTCATGGGCACATAATTCGCTGGCACGTTCAACTACATCCCGAAACAATATGCACCCGGTTAGTGTAATTACAAGAATAATGAGGCCACAAATTTTTACAATAACTTTTTGAAGACGGTTATCTAAAGAAATTAATCGTAGCATAGGTTTAGATTTTTAAAGGATTAATTTTAAAAAAAACATTCCGATTAAATCACATATTTAATTTTATCGTATTACCAAGCCATTGTTTTACCATGTTTACGTAAACTGAACTTAAAAACGGAAACCTGTATTTATTTCAAAATGTGGTTAACATAAAAATTCCTTTAATAACAGAAAACCGGATTACCATTATCCTGGGAATCGAGTTAACTTTATTATTCTTTAATCAAATGTAATGTTCCAATAACTGGAAATAGATTTGCCTCATAACGAATGCATAATTATTGATAACCTGACATGTCAGATCAGAATGTACTAAAAAAACAGCGTGAAAAGATCGACCAGATTGACCGGCAAATTCTCGACCTGCTGCAGCAAAGAAAAGAGGTGGTTCAGGATGTTTTAAAACGGAAGGTGGAAAAACAGCTTCCCGTTTTCTTCGCCAAACGTGAACAGGATAAAACCGCCTCTTTCAGAGATATGGCCAAAGAGCGCGGGCTCGACCCCGAATGGGCCGAGGATTTCCTCAGAA
>SKKO01000322.1 GCA_007123715.1 Balneolaceae bacterium
GTTATAGGAAAGTTTCAATCCTTGTTTTGATGGATTATGGAAGTGAGGATGGAGTGAGTGGCGTATAGTTGTATGAACAACTCCCCATTCATTGGTCCAATGGTGAAGGATTATTAGTTATAAGTTAAGCTGCCCGGAGAATTTACGCCTGCTTTTTTTCATCGGGTGGTTTGTTTTTATGTGAATATACAAACTTTACCAATGGTCTTAATTTTGGGGAGTATTACAAAATTAGGGGCTACCAGTTTATGGCACCAAAGGCATCCGGTGTGATTATACATAATCGATATAATCTATCATAAGAGACGTGTTTCCATCTATTGCCGTGTCAACAGTAAAATAGCATGGGATCATTTCCCCGTTATTTCCATGTTGATATCACACTACTTTCTTTCTTTAAAAACAGACCCGTTCTTTAAATCTTTTTACAGTTCAGGGTTAAATCTGAACCAACGGAATCCAGTCCCATTTAAAAACTATCTTCAAAGAAAACAGTTTCATTGTTGATAGGACTAACAAAGCGGTCTATGTTCAAGGTAAATCCTGTTGATCCTGTAAATTTTCTGTAAAACATGTACTTTGATAGTGAGGAAATTTATTCAGGTACGGAAAACAACAACCACTCAAAACTATCTGGTGAGCCACCGGGATGATGCACCACCTTTTGCTTATTGCCATCTTTTTTTTGCTGACAGCCATTCCTGTATCTGGTCAGGACGCAGAGCCGATTCGCATCGCCAGGACAACCCTGCCGGTTACCCTCGACGGATATAGTGACGAACCCGCATGGGAGAACGCAACCCTTCTCCCGATGACGATGTATGAGCCGGTTTCAGGTGTGGAACCGTCAGAACGAACGGTGGCCATGGCCTTGTATGATGACGAATATTTTTACTTTGCCATGAGGGCTTATGATTCTGATCCTGATGGTATTCGCGGCAATATTCTGTTTCGTGACCGGTTTGGCAGTGACGATTATTTCGAGGTGATGCTGGATACGTTTAATGACAATGAAAACTCGGTCATTTTCAGCACCAATCCGGCTGGAATCAGGCGTGATGTGGCTGTTTCAAGGGATGCAACAGGACCGGCGGGTGCCTGGCTAAATCCTGATTTTGACACATTCTGGGATGTGGCTTCCGTTGTAACCGATGAAGGCTGGTTTTCAGAAATGCGGATTCCCTTTTCCAGCCTCCGCTTCCAGGATGATGATGGCAGGGTGGTTATGGGGCTGGCAATCCAGCGTATCATCGTTCGAAAGTCCGAGAGAATCATGTTTCCGGATATTGAGCCCGATGTGAACCTTGCATTTTTAAAGCCTTCGCGATATCACAAAATTGTACTTGAAGGCGTGGAAAGCCAGAGGCCGGTATATATTCGTCCGTATGTGCTTGGAGGACTGGAAAGACTTGCCGTTTCTGGTGAAAATCCGGAAATGTTTGGCTACAATCACAACCGAATGATTGAAGGCGGACTGGATGTGAAGTATGGACTGACAAACAATCTTACACTTGACATGACCCTCAATACCGATTTTGCCCAGGTAGAGGCTGATGACCAGCAGGTGAATCTTACACGTTTCTCACTTTTTTTCCCCGAAAAAAGACAGTTTTTTCAGGAACGGGCCGGACTCTTTGAATTCAGGACAGGTGGAAACAGCCGGCTGTTTCACAGCAGGCGCATCGGGCTAACCGGCAGGGGCGAGATGGTACGGATTTTGGGTGGTGCACGCATTGTGGGGCGCACAGGCCCGTGGGATATCGGTTTTTTAAACATGCAGACCGATAAGCAGGGAGAACTGCCATCCGAAAATTTCGGTGTGCTGCGATTGCGGCGGCAGGTTTTTAATCCGTTTTCATATGCCGGGGGAATGGCCACCAGCCGGATTGGGGCAGACGGTCAGTACAATCTTGCATATGGGCTCGACGGTTCTTTCCGGCTTTACGGTGATGATTACCTGACGTTTCAATGGGCTCAAACCCTGGAAGAACAAGACGGACTTGACCGGAGCCGGAGCCCCTCCAAAAGCGGTCGCTTTGCCGGGCTGTTTGAGAGAAGGCTTCGTGATGGTGTAGGTTATGGCACGGGTATTGTATGGTCAGGTGCCGACTACAATCCCGGAGTCGGGTTTATACAGCGGTCCGATTTTACGCAGTTCAGCCAGAATGTTTCCTATACCTGGAGAATGGGTGATGAATCTGCGTTTATCTGGCATTCGATGATGCTGAGCGGTGAGGCGTATTACCGAAACGAAGGTTTTGAGCTGGAAACCATGCAGTTCGGGCCGGGATGGGCGTTCCAGATGAAATCAGGGGCGCAGGGTAACTTCTCGCTTCAACTTGTATACGAAGACCTTCTTTTTCCGTTTTTCCTGGACCGGGATACATTTATTCCGGAGGGAGATTATACGTTTTACCAGTTTGCAGCCAGTTATTCCATGTCGAGGGCAGGGTTGTTCCGGTTTACAGCGAACACGGAAGCAGGCAGCTTTTTTGACGGGGACAGGGTATCGGTTACATTCAGGCCATCATGGAATGTATCTCCCCATCTCGAAATTGAAGGCTCCTATACCTACAACTATGTCCGGTTTCCGGAGCGGGATCAGGCATTTAATTCTCATATTGCAAGGCTTCGTCTGGGTATACCTCTTAATACACAAATATCCAACAATGTGTTTGTACAGTACAACAGCGCAATAAATTCATTTTCAACCAATGCGAGGTTTCGCTACAACTTCAGTGAAGGGCACGATTTGTGGATTGTTTATAATGAAGACATGGATACGGCACGGCAGCTCCCCATACCGGAAATGTCACGCAGCCGTTTCCGGACTTTCATGATCAAATACACTTATACCTTTATTATGTAATCACTTTGCCACTGAAGCGCAGATGAACAGGGAGATTTTTCACCAAAGTTTCATATTTAATGAGTATAACGGTTTATACTGAGGGCATGAACAGTTTTACGGTACATTTGATCCGTTTCACTTTTGTTTAGGAGAAGGTTTTTTGCAATAAGCCCGTATGCCATACTCCCTTTGGCTCCTACACCCGACATGCCTCCCATAACTACCAGTCCGGGGATGATACAGTTATTGGCATCGTAGGCTTCGGTAACGAGGGGTATTTCAGAATCGGTCATGGAATAGACGCAGGAATATCCACCGGTAAGAAGAAGGTGATCCCGGCCTATAGGTATATTCAGCTTCCTGAAATATCCCGATATATTGGAACAAGCCCATTCAATTTCTTCCGTGCTCAGCCCTTTTCCCCATACCGGATCCAGATTTTTAATGGATTCTCTCCTCAGATGCCCGCCGATTTTGATGACAGGTACACCATGATCATCCCAACTTTCAATCATTGAAAAGATAAAATCCGGGTTCATGTCAATCAGTGGAAAAAATTTTGCGGCTTTCGATTGTTGTTCCGGTGAAAGCCGGTTCCAGGTTTCTTCCGTTATCGAAAAAAAAGCGAGGCAAACCCGTTTCGGGGTGATCTGTTTGGCGATGGCAGGTGATAATGATTTAAGCAGCTTTCCTGTATAAGGGCCTGCAGCAGTGATTACTTTTTTGGCTGACAAAATAATTTTTTTACCGGTTCCCGCATCTTCCAGTGATAATTCAAACAGACCATTTTTAAGGGTGATGTTGTTTGTCCTCTGGCTGAACCAGATCGTATTACCCTGAAGCCTGATAGCCCGGTGAAGTTGTTCGATCAGTATTTCAGGGTTAAGGGTGCCTGAGAACTCTTTGAACTCCCGTATTAAAATCGCATCATCGGATACAGACATCCCGAATTTTGAAAATGCTTCCTCCGGGTTCAATGCAACTTCGATAGGGTCATCCTGTTCAGCGATAAGCCCGTCAGTGGTTTCTTTTTGGGCATGATAGTATATATAGGTGACAGGAGACGTTGTATAAATTTCATTCATCAGACTTCTGCCGGAGGATTGATTTTCATGCAGAAAAGTGGTCAGTTTTTTCGTCTCGGCAACGGCACGGTTGTGAAGCCACGAAAAAATATCCTTTTTTGGGCCAAGGCTGCGGGTAATACGTGCCTCTCCAAAGCTTGAGCCCTGATGATATTTTTCCGTCTGCTTTTCAATCAGCAGTACCTGCTCACCGGCATTTGAAAGATGCCAAGCCGCTGAACTGCCCATGAGTCCGCCTCCAATGACAATTGTATCGTATAAGTCGGAATTGAGCATTTGAATGGAAATGATTTTTTACTGATAATATTAGACCGGGATTGAAATAACAATATGAATTGCCTGATCTGGTAAAAAAAAGCTTTAAAAAGCCTCCGGGTAACAAACACCGAGTGGAGACTTCAGAAATATGAGAAACTTGGCCGAAGAGAATTTTGTAATCCTTTTAGGAAGGTATTCACAAACTTGAAACCCATCAGGCTCAGAAAACAAGTGTTATATCATATATCGATTTCTTTCTGTGCGGTAAGGGAGGTAAGGCTGGATCAATGAAGTATCAACTGCATAATTTACAATAGCCAATTTTCTCCATTCAGCAGTAAGAAAGGTTTTAGAATTCATTGGGTCTGAAAATACATCTAATAACTATATCCGGCTTCAGCGGGCAGAATGATTGTATCGGGTTCAGTGAGTGTGTAGCCGCGATCGGCCTTTAGTAATGGATTTTTTCTGATCAGCCAATCAGCACCATCATCCGTAACATTTGTTTGCCAGATGTAGACTTGTCTTAAATTTGGAAGTTCAGACAGAGTTTCGAGGGCTGCATCAGTAATGGCTGTGCCGGCCAGGCTGAGGTGTTCCAGATTCTCTAATTTTTCAATCTGGCGGATTCCAACATCTGTAATAAGAGTATAATTGAGGTTCAGCCGGGTTAATGAATGCAGGCCGGATATATGAAGTAAATGATCATCTGTAACAGGAGTATGGCTGAGGTCTAGCCAGGCAAGCTGACTGGAAATTTGATGCAGTGATTGAATGTGGCCGGGATCGGGATTTACTACATTTACAAAACCGGCCCTGAGATAATTGTGCTGCTGTGAAACCGGAGTAATCACAATTCCCTCGTTGATGAGCCCTGCGATTATGGTTGCATTTGCGGGCTCCACATGATTGGATAAAATTCCCGTCTGCTCTGTTTCAAGGCCTGCCAATCGGGCAAGTACCGGTTCCATTTCCGGGGGTCTGTTTGCATGACCAACGAGTAAATCCGGGTGAGCTCCTTCGGTAATCCACCATTGTATAATGGCAACCTGGTGTTCTGTCAAGGGACGCCGGTTACCGGGGGGCATGCGGCCATCATCATTTCGTGGTGCAATAATGCGGCGAAACAAGTCACTTTCTGCGGGAGAGCTACTTACTATAACCGGCCCGCTTTCACCTCCTCTTATTAGCTGATCAAACGTATCGAGCCTGAGTTCACCTTCAATTCTGTCAGGGTTATGGCATGAAATACACCGGTCATTAAAAATAGGAAAAACCAAATCCGCAAAGATTGCAGCCTCTTCAATATTGTCTATCACATAGATTTCTTCATCCGTATTGATGAACAGCAGGTTTTTGATCGTGCCGGGCATGTACGCGGTAAGGTAATTTTGCCCATGTGTTAGTGATCCTCCAAAATGACTGGCTGCAAACAGAGATACAACTGCAATAAAAAGAGCTGTACTGTAAATAAATTCTGATAATTTGAGGTTGGAAATCGTGAAGATCTTAAAGCCAAGGGCGATAAATGTAAAAACAGTAAACCCGATTCCCCACCATTTATGGCTGTTGAGAAGAGATTCATTATATCCGCCCCCGGTGGAGAGCATAAAGCCTGCCAGGACTGAAATAACGGAGCTTATCGCAGCAAGAGTGAGCACAAATGTTACAGATTGTCCAAGATAGTCGAACGATCTGAAACGTGAGAATATCTCCATAATAGCTGCAAGTAAAAGGAGAGCAATAGGAAGGTGAACCAGCAGTATGTGGAACCGCCCGAAAAACAGGAGCAGGTCGGCCCTGCCTGTTTCATTAAGTACAATCCAAAAGTAACCGGTTGCCAACAACAACAAAACCAGACCTGCTGATAGAAATGAAAACCAGGAGTATTTTTTTTGTTTGTTTATGGTTTGATGGGACTTCATCAGGATTTAGGCAAGAATATCTTTTACAATGTGGCCATGCACATCCGTAAGGCGAAAATCCCTGCCCTGGAAATGGTAGGTAAGTTTTTCATGATCCATCCCAAGCTGGTGTAACAGGGTAGCCTGAAGGTCGTGAATATGTACCTTGCCACTTACAGCATGGTAGCCGATTTCATCGGTTTCTCCATATGAAAATCCCTGTTTAAATCCACCGCCGGCAACCCACATGGTGAACGCTTCGTTATGATGATCGCGGCCAACAAACGGATTATCGGTGCCTCCGCGGTTTTCAAGCATGGGGGTACGGCCGAATTCACCGCCCCACACGATGATGGTTTCATCCAGCAGCCCCCGCTGTTTCAGGTCGAGTACAAGGGCCGACATCGGTTTATCCACTTCCCGGCATCGTTCAAGAAAACCGTAGTTGAGTGCTTCACTTTTATCTACACCGTGTGCATCCCAGCCCCAATGGAAAAGCTGTACAAACCGCACACCACGTTCAACCAGTCGCCGGGCAAGCAGGCAGTTATTCGCAAAAGAGGCTTCTCCCGGAGTGGTTCCGTACATCTGATGAATGGATTCCGGTTCTTTTTTGATATCCATAATTTCCGGTGCTGAAATTTGCATCCGGTAAGCCATCTCGTATTGTGATATCCGGGACATGATCTCAGGATCACCAATCTCCCTGAACTGTTGTTCGTTGATGTTGTTAATGGCATCAATAGCCATCCTTCGCATGTTTCTGCTTACCCCTTCCGGGTTGGAGAGGTAGAGAACCGGGTCACCTTCTGAGCGGCACTGCACTCCCTGGTACACCGATGGAAGAAAACCGCTTCCGAAAACGCTTCGTCCGGCATCGGGCTGATTGGCTCCTGATAGCAATACAACAAAACCAGGAAGGTTCTGGTTTTCCGATCCAAGGCCATAGGTAACCCAGGAACCAAAACTTGGAAATCCCGGCCTTGAATGTCCGGTCTGCATTAAAAGCTGACCGGGGGCATGGTTAAACTCTTCGGTTTGAACCGCCTTGAGGAAAGTAACATCATCCACGATCTGCGAAAAATGTGGCAACAGGTTAGAGACTATTGCTCCTGACTCCCCGTGTTTTTTAAACGTTGCCTGCGGGCCAAGCATTTTTGGTACTCCCTCAATGAAAGCAAAACGTTTGCCATCGAGCAGGGATGGCGGACAATCCTGCCCGTGCAGTTTGTGAAGTTCGGGTTTATAGTCGAATAACTCAAGCTGTGACGGGGCACCTGCCATGTGGAGGAAAATTACACTTTTTGCTTTGGCAAGGAAATGGGGCGGTTTTGGCGTAAATGGAGAAGCTGACATACCTGCCAATGTCTGAATGGCACCTGAAGAATCACATCCGCCAATAAGGCTTCCAAGAGCCATTGCTCCAAGCCCGGTCACGCATTTTTTTAAAAAATGTTTCCTGGTTACAAATTCAACGGTTTTGAGATTTGCTTCGTACCGGATGCTCATGATATTGTTGTTTAATGATTTATCAAAATTATTCTTTCATCACGAATGAATCGAGGTTCAGGATCACACTTGCAGTTAATGCAAGAGATGCCAGGTGCAGATCCGGAGTTTCTTCGGTTTCCATAAATACTGCTGCATCTCCGGGTGACCGATTGAACTCATCCAGTATATGTGAATAAAAATTTCTGAGTTCGGTTAATTCGTCATGATTGGGATCCCTTGCAAGAGCCATGAAAAAACCTTCCTTTAATTGCACATCGAGTTCTTTACCCCCCTGTTCATACATTCTTCCGGCAAGCGCGATGGCTGCTTCAACATAAACCGGATCATTCAGAAGGACAAGAGCCTGGAGCGGCGTGTTTGTTCGCACGCGCCGGGAAACGCATACTTCACGGCTGGTACCGTCGAAAGTGAGCATGGAAGGATACGGCGCTGTTCTGCGCAGATAGGTATAAATACCCCTTCGATAGCGATCTTCACCTTCACTTGTAATCCATGCCATATTACTGTATGGATTTCTCCAGATACCTTCAGGCTGTGGCGGCATCACACTTGGTCCGAAAAGTTTTGGAGATAAAAGCCCGCTTACGAAAAGAGTCTTGTCGCGCACCTGTTCGGCTGAGAGCCGGAATCTCGGTGCACGTGCCAGCAGAATATTATCCGGATCCCGATACAGGTGGTTATGGGTAACTGAAGAACTTTGTCTGTATGTGGCAGACATTACGATTTCTTTCAGCAGTGATTTTACGCTCCATTCATGTTCGTTCATAAATCGAAGGGCGAGCCAGTCGAGCAGTTCAGGGTGGGAGGGCGGAGACCCCTGGGTCCCAAAATCTTCAATGGTCTCCACAATTCCGCGTCCGAAAACCTGATCCCAGAAGCGGTTCACAATAACGCGTGAGGTAAGGGGGTTATTCGGATTCATGAGCCATTGTGCTACACCCAGCCGGTTATTTGGGGCATCAGCCGGAAACGGATTCAGAGATGCGGGGACACCTGGCTGAACTTCAAACGTTTGAGCGAGCCAGTTGCCGCCTTCAAAGAAGCGGGTGGTTCTTTGTTCACTTTCTGCAAGTTCGCGTATAATAGGAGTTGTAACAGGCCTGATGTCTCTCTTTTGCTGTTCAGTTCGGGTAATTAAAGAATCTACAGCAACAGACACATCTTCATGTGTGGAATGAGAAATCGTTTGAAATACAGAAGTTTCTTTGATTTGATGGAGGCTGTCAATTCTGGCTGATAGAGTTTCAAGCTGTTTGAGCTGTTCGTTGGTATACTCAGAGAACAGGGGAGCTTCATCGTCCCTGTCGGCATCTTCGGTATTGTTCAAAAATGCGAAAAACCGGAAATAGTCTTCGTGCCGGAAGGGATCATACGGATGGCTGTGGCATTGTACACAGGCCATGGTGGTTCCCTGCCATACTTCCCATGTAGTATTTACGCGGTCAACAACTGCCGCGATCCGGAATTCCTCATCATCAGTACCTCCTTCGGTATTTGTCATGGTATTCCGGTGAAATGCGGTTGCAATCAACTGTTCATCATCGGGCTCGTCAAGCAGATCGCCCGCAAGCTGTTCGATTGTAAACCGGTCGAAGGGGAGGTCACGGTTAAAAGCATGGATTACCCAATCCCGGTAGCGCCAAATGGAACGGTGTGGGTCTTTCTCGTAGCCTTTGGAGTCTGCATAGCGGGCGAGGTCGAGCCACATTGCTGCCCATCGTTCACCGAAATGAGGTGATTCAAGCAGTTTATTGACATGATATTCATAAGCTTCATCCGATGGGTCGGCACAAAAAGAGCGTACATCGTCAGGGGAGGGCGGGAGCCCGATGAGGTCAAGGCCAACACGGCGTATGAGTGTGCCGCAATCAGCCTTTTTTGATGGGGTCAACTTTTCATTTTCAAGCCGGTTAAGGATAAACGCATCGATGCCGTTTTTTGGCCAATTTTTATCCCGTACAGCCGGCAGATCAACCGGCTGAGGAGCGATGTATGCCCAGTGAACATCCCATTGTGCCCCCTGTTCGATCCAGCGGCGAATGATTTCGGCTTCCTTATCGCTGAGGGGATCAGATTCAAGGGGCATTCTCATTTCCGGGTCGTGATGCAGGATACGCGTCATCATTTCACTTGCATCAGGATGTCCCGGAACAAGCGCAGATTTGCCCGATTCGGTTTGTTCAAGTGCTTCTTCAGGGAATAGCAGGCTGAATCCGCCTGCCTGCCGCACTCCTCCATGGCAGGCCAGGCATTGAGCATTCAAAATCGGGCGGACTTCCGTGTTGAAATCTACGGTTTCAGGATTTTGAGTTTCGCATCCATACCATACTGAAAATGCAAGGAATGCAGATAGAATAAAAAATAAGAGGCCGGCTGTACCCGTTAAGGGAGAAAAACGAACCATTTAGTTGATTTTAAGGGATATTAAATGCACCCCGGATTTTATCATTCAATGCTACAAAATATGTCCCAATAAACGGAAATTAAGACAAAGTGAAAAAAGGAATTTTGTGTTTCTTTATGTTTTGGTGATTTATAGAAATCATTTTGAATTTGCATCTAAATGATAGAAAAAAACCATATATTTAAGGCTGTAAATTTTTCGGAATCACTGCATTCATGCATCGTTCCGGAATTCAATCATTTTATCTGTATGCCTGTAAATTTGTTTACAGGCGTCAAATTACCTTTATGAAGCAGGACATTCGAAATATAGCCATCATTGCACATGTGGATCATGGGAAAACCACCCTTGTTGATCAAATGCTAAGGCAGAGCGGAACATTCAGAGAAAACCAACTGATGGTCGAAAGGGTCATGGACTCGGGTGACCTTGAGAAAGAGAAAGGAATTACCATAAGTTCCAAAAACACGGCGATACACTGGAAAGGGACTAAAATCAACATTATTGATACACCCGGACACGCCGATTTTGGCGGGGAAGTGGAGCGCATCCTGAAAATGGTAAATGGTGTTATTTTGCTGGTGGATGCGGCCGAGGGGCCTCTGCCACAAACCAAGTTTGTTCTCAGAAAGTCGCTTGCGCTTGGGTATCGGCCCATTGTCCTCATCAACAAAATTGACCGCAAAGATGCCCGCCCGGATGAAGTGCTGAATATGATTTTTGATCTTTTTGTTTCACTGGATGCAGATGACAATCAACTTGATTTTCCAGTACTCTATGCAATCGGCATTCAGGGTATTGCGAAACAAGATCTGGAGGAAGAGGGAACAGATCTATCACCGCTTTTTGATAAAATCATCGATCATATCCCGCCCCCGGATCAAATATCGGATGCCCCCTTCAAAATGCTTGTAAGCAATGTTGACTGGAATGATTATGTAGGCCGCATTGCAATCGGCAGGGTGGAGCAGGGAATTATTAAGACAAACCAGGAAATTTTGCTTCTTCACCGGAATGGAGTTCAAAAAGAGAAAGCAAAGGCAACAAAACTGTTTACCTTCAACGGGCTGGTAAGGGAGCCGGTTGAAGCTGCACACACAGGTGACATTGTGGCTCTTGCCGGTTACGCTGATGTTGAAATTGGTGATACACTCACTCATATTTCAGACCCAACACCCATCGAATATTACGATATCGATCAACCCACAATGGCGATGTATTTCCGGGTAAACAATTCTCCGTTTGCCGGGAGGGAGGGAGATTATGTAACCTCAAATATGATTAAAGACCGGCTGATGAAAGAGATTCGAACCAATGTTTCCATACGTGTGGAACAGACTGATAACCCGGATATTTTCAGGGTTGCGGGAAGGGGAGAGCTGCAGCTTGCAATACTGACTGAAACAATGAGAAGGGAAGGTTACGAATTTGCGGTCTCAAGGCCGGAAGTGATTTTTCGTGAAATTGACGGCCGGCATTGTGAACCATTTGAAGAAGTTGTGGTGGATGTAAATACAGAATACAGTAATAAGGTGATTGACAATCTGCAGAAACGCAAGGGTATCATGACATCCATGGTTAAGGAGGGTGAAAATAACCGGATCGAATTCAGAGTACCATCCCGTGGCCTGATTGGTTTTCGTGGTGAGATGCTTACAGAAACCCGCGGTACCGGTATCATGCACCAGCAATTTCACGAATATGGTCCTTTTGCAGGGGAAATACCCGGCCGCACCCGGGGTGCCCTGATTTCCCTTGAACAGGGAGACGTTACATCCTATGCACTAGAGGGGCTTCAGGATCGCGGCCAATTTATTGTTGAACCCGGCGATCCGGTTTACGCAGGCCAGGTGGCAGGTATCAATAACCGTTCTGATGACCTGGTGATTAATGTTGTAAAGAAGAAAAACCTCACAAACCACCGCGCCACACAGTCGGCTGATGCCGTAAAAATATCCCAGGCCAAAAAGATGAGCCTGGAACAGTGCATTGAATTTATCGACAAGGATGAACTGCTGGAAGTAACACCGAAGAGCCTCAGAATACGTAAGTTGTATTTGGATCATAATGACAGAAAACGGGCTGAGAAGAAGAAAGAGCTTGTTTGATGCTCTCAGGGAATCTGGGTTCGTAACGGAATTTACCGCCTGTTATTTCTGTTTCGGAAGAATATGAAAAATATTAACAGCTACCGTGTTTTTGAACGGAACAATAAAGAGCCGAACAAAGAGGGAGATTACGTTCTCTATTGGATGCAGATCAACCGCCGTTTCCATTATAATTTCGCATTGGAATATGCTACAGGTTGGGCCAATAAGCTGAATAAACCGCTTCTTATACTTGAAGCCTTTTCCTGTGATTATCCATGGGCAACAGAGCGTACTCATACGTTTGTGATGCAGGGAATGAAAGAACACATCGAATATGCAGACCGGCTAAAACTGAACTATGTTTCATTTGTTGAGACAGAGTCAGGACAATATGAGAAGTTACTTAAACAACTGGCTTCAAAAGCTTCCTTATTGGTTACCGACGAGTATCCCGTTTTTATTATGAGAAAACGGAATGAGAAATACCCACTGGAGATGGATATGCCATATATCACAGTTGACAGTAACGGTTTAATCCCGCTTGGATTCACTGAAAAAGATCCTTACAGTGCCTACCTGTTCCGGAAAATAATGCAAAAAAATTTTGTAGAGGCATTTACCAATCCACCCAAAAAGGCACCGCTTGATGAGCTCAGGAATAAGAAAAAGATAAAACTTCCCGGCTCATACTTTGAGAATTTGCCGAATGGCAGAGATTCACTTTCCAATATATCTGAAACGGTTTCCGGCTTAAACATTAATCATAATGTGGGAGCCATTGAATGGCATGGCGGGCGGCAAGCAGCGCTTGGAATGCTCGGTCGGTTTACAAAAGACAACCTGTTGGAATATGATGAAAAAAGAAATAACCCTGACGAAAAAAAGACAAGCAATTTGAGTCCATGGCTGCATTTTGGGAAAATCTCCGAATACGAAATTGTTAAGGCTGTTTT
The DNA here is from genome assembly GCA_007123715.1 of Balneolaceae bacterium. Lineage (GTDB taxonomy): Bacteria > Bacteroidota > Rhodothermia > Balneolales > Balneolaceae > Rhodohalobacter. The sequence goes on from SKKO01000322.1 coordinate 13,058, forward strand.
GGAACACCAGCCTAAAGATTGGGATCTTGATAAAATAACCTACAACAACGGATCAACAGGCGGGTATTTTAATGGAAATCCCAACATAGACGGATTCCTTGATGAAGTGATAACCTGGAGGGAGGTGGGATTCCATTTCGCTCACCATCGTGAAGATTACGACCAATTTAACAGCCTTCCAGACTGGGCAATCAAAACCCTGAACAAACACCGCGATGACCCCAGAAAATGGACATATTCATATGAAGAACTTGAAAATGCACAAACCCATGATCAATTATGGAATGCAGCGCAAAGTCAACTGAGAAGAGACGGTATCATTCACAACTATCTGCGAATGCTTTGGGGGAAAAAAATAATAGAGTGGACACCGGATCCTGAAACAGCCCTGCAATACCTTATTGACCTGAACAACACATATGCTATCGACGGTAGAGATCCAAACAGCTATTCGGGGATATTCTGGTGCTTGGGCAGATTCGACAGAGCATGGCAAGAAAGATCCGTAACCGGAAAACTGCGATATATGAGCAGTGAGAATACCCGCAAAAAAGTTAAATTAAAACAATATCTTGCAACTTTCGGTAACCAAAAGGAACTTATATAAATGTCGTTTAAAAAGACGATAAATTAATATTTTTCAGATAGATGTCCCCGAAAAAGAAGCAATTGATGTCCGTCAGGTTAGTTTGATATGCGATTTTCGTTATCCGATTGCAAATATGCGAAGTATTTAAGATCGAAAATTGAATATCAAATATCATCCAAATGGGATTTCAAAATATAGCCCCTACATAAAACCGGTACAGAAGCTTCATATCAGGGTCATGCATAACAAAACAGGAAAATCGAATATCATCCAAACGGGCATCATCACAGGGTTGATCTCCATCCAATCCTGAATTAGAGAAAGGATTAGAATTTCATAATTAGCTGTTTTACCAGCCGTGCGAAATCATCTTTACGGCTTTCAGCCGCTTCATTAACATCAGCATGATCAAGTTTGATGTTTTCGATCCCTGCTGCCATATTTGTGACCAATGAAATTGCAGCAGCAGGAATGTTAAGGCGGCTTGCTTCAATGAGTTCCGGTGCAGTACTCATGCCCACAACATCTGCCCCGATAATACGGAATGCACGAATTTCAGCCTTGGTTTCATAGTTTGGGCCTTTTACATACAGATAACTTCCGCGCTGAACATCAAGGCCGGTTTCTGCTGCAATTTTCCTGACTTTACCAGCCGTTCGATAGAGGTTATATCTGAATTTGGAGGATGGCGCCGGGGAGACAGAATGAAACAAACGAATGATATCATCAATAACCATTAAATCGCCAACCTGAAAGTTTGTATTTATCGCCCCGGCAGCATTCGAAATAATTAGTTTTTTGGCTTTAAATGCGTTTGCCAGATGAACCGGAATTACTGTTTTCAAAAAAGGGTATCCTTCGTAATGGTGGAATCTTCCTGAGAAAGCAATCACGGGATTTCCATCAACAGAACCACAAACCAATACTCCGGAATGACCTGCTACAGAAGACTCGGGAAACCCGGGAATCTCTCTGTATGGTACCGTTATTGTATCTTCAATCGAATTGGCAAAATCACCCAGTCCGGAACCCAGAATAATTACACTGTTCGTTTCTTCGGGAAATCCCCTGTTAACGAGGTAATCTCTGCATTCACTAATATCATCCGGTAGCATCATTCAGTAGCTGATTTTATGGTATATCCATCTTTTTCTGAAAAATCGGATAGAGTAAACATGGGGTGATTGGTTTCGTGGTATGCCATGATTGTAAATTTTTCATCATGGGCTAATTTCTTGAGTTTATTCCTTACCGTTTTACTTTTTTGCGGATCGAAATCAAATTTTGCAATAAAATTTCGATTGACTGCAATTCTTCTTCCCATAACATCCCCGGCCATCAGGTATCGCTGATGCCCATTTTCATAAAATAGGGCCTGGTGGTATTCAGTATGCCCTCCGATTTTTTTTGTACGGACATGGGGTATGGGTGCAGATTCGTCGTCAAGAAAAACCAGGTTCGCTTTTGAATCAACGAAATAGTAAAATTCAAGTGCTTCATCGCCTTCCTTTTCAATGGAGCCAGCTAATGTTTTCCATCCTTTTTCGGATACGTAAATATTGGCTTCAGGAAAGGTAAGTTCCCAGTATCCGTTTTCCCGATGTGCAATTCCTGCAAAATGATCAAGATGCAGATGGCTGATAAAGACGTCGGTAATTTCATATTCTGCGACCGCATGCTCATTAAGATTATTGATCAATGTATGGATGGAAGTGTCATCGCCGATTAAATCACCCAGGCCTGCATCGAATAGAATGTTGCGCTTGCCGTTCTTTATCAAAAACGGATTGATTGAAAGCTTTAGAGAGCCCTTTAAAGGCTGTTCATCACGATTAATTCTAATGAATTTATGATCATTACCTACAGAAAAAGTCCCTTCGTAAAGAGCAGCTGCTGTTACCTGATTGTTTTGCATGTATTGGAGGAGATGAACTACTTTTTGTTCATTTCAAATTTCTCGTAAGCGTCGATGATATCGCGTACTAATTTATGACGTACCACATCTTTCTGATCAAGATAAACAAATGATATACCTTCGATATTTTGAAGAATTTTCTGAATGGATATTAATCCTGATTGTGTTTTTTGAGGTAAATCAGTTTGAGTGATATCCCCAGTGATAATTGCCCGGCTGTTAAAGCCAATTCTGGTGAGAAACATTTTCATCTGAATATTTGTGGCATTTTGTGCTTCATCCAGTATAACAAAAGCGTTATTCAGAGTTCGGCCTCTCATATAGGCCAATGGTGCTATTTCGATTACATTTTTTGTCAGCTGAAATTCAAGTTTGTCAAATTCGATCATTTCTTCGAGTGCGTCATAGAGAGGCCTAAGGTAGGGATCAATTTTTTCTTTCAGGTCTCCGGGCAGAAAACCAAGATTTTCACCTGCCTCAACGGCAGGGCGGGCGAGAATAATTTTTTTGACCCTTCGCTCTTTAAGTGCTTTTACGGCCAATGCAACCGATGTATATGTTTTTCCTGTGCCTGCCGGTCCAATAGCAAAAAGGATATCATTGTTTTCAGCCGCTTTAACGATATTTCTCTGCCCCGGAGTTCTCACAGCAATTGCTTCACCTGTATGTGTGTGAAGAATGATATCACCCGTGTCCGGTTCAAAGGGAAATGTTTTTTTGTCGATGGAAGTCTTTGGTTCAACTTTGTTTACCAAAGCCAATAGTGTGCGGATATCACTTGAATGAATGAGGCTTTTTTTTCGGGCAATTCGAATCATTTCTTTCAGTATGTCCTGCACCAGCGCGACTTCATCCTGCGGGCCCAACATTTTTATCCGGTTGCCTCTTACCGTGATTTTTGTATCAGGAAATGCCCGGTCGAGTTGTTGAAGGTGTTCATCGCCAAGGCCAAGAATTGTGATTGGCTCAATTTTATCGATGAAAATGGCTGCTTCTGTCAGGTTTTGTGGTTTTTCGATAGTATGCTAAGAATTAATTGTCAGTTATATATGAAAATACATGGGTTTTATGAAAAATAGTTAAACAATTTTTCCGGCTCCCACCCTGGCTTTTTGAGTAAGTTCATGGATTCGCTTTCCAATATTATTCGCTTTAAACACACTGCTGCCAGCAACAAATACATCCGTTCTTTCCTGTGCAAGATGTTGTATGTTTTCCGGGTCAACTCCACCATCAATCTGAATTAAGAAATGAGTTCCCAAAAGAGATCTTAACTCTGCGAGTTGTTGTAATTTTGCAATACTTGATTTGATAAATGACTGGCCTCCAAAGCCGGGATTTACACTCATGATTAAGGCCAGATCTACGTCCGATAATATTGGCCGAAGCAACTCTACCGGTGTGGCAGGATTAATAGCAACACCTGTCATACACCCATGGAGCCGGATATTTTGGATTGTCCGATGCAGGTGTGGGCAAGCTTCATAATGAACAGTGATCAAATCAGCCCCGGCGTCCGCAAAATCTTCGATAAAAAGATCAGGGTTTTCGATCATCAAATGTACATCGATAAATGCTTCAGGTGCTGTTCGCCTTACACTCTGAACAATAACGGGGCCGTAGCTGATATTTGGAACAAAATGTCCATCCATAATATCACAATGTATCCATTTGATACCTGCATGAGTACATTCGTTAATTTGTTCTCCAAGTTTGGTGAAATCAGCGGCCAGTATGGAAGGGGCTATAACAGGAAGGTCAAAATTCATTATTTTCATCGTTTGGAAATTCAGGTGAATCCTGGTTAACCGGAACATGAATGGAATCATCAATAATAGCTCCTTCTTCCAGTTCTTCTCTTGCATCAAATCTTTCTGCTACAACAAGCAGAAGCTCTTCACCCTCAGTTAGTTCAGCTATCTCTGGGGAATATGAAATGATGGTATTGGGAGTGTGTTCACGGCTTGGCTGAAAACGAATTTCACCAACCCGCAAACCGGCTCTTAAAATAGCTTGCTGAGCTTCAGATAACCTCATTCCTTTTACATCTGGAACCGATACAATTCGGGTTCCAAGCCCATCACTGATAGCCAGGTTTACAATAGTACCCCGGGAAACTGTATCACCGAAAGCAACAGATTGCCTGAGAACGGTATTTCTGAATCGTGATGACTCATAACTGATAGACCCAACTACCAGCCCATGATTCTCAAGTTGAATTTCAGCGTTTCTCAGTGACATGGCAACTACATTGGGTACAACTGTTATTGGAGTGGTATCTGTGTTAACCGTCAGGTATACCTTGCGGTTTGGTTTTACAATCTGACGGGGAGCGGGGGACTGGTCAATAATATAATTTGCCGGATAAGCAGTGTGTGATCGGCGGTCTAAAACTTCATGGCGAAGACCATAATGTTCAAGAACCGATTCAGCTTCATCCTGGGAAAGTTTGGTTACATCGGGTACGGTTACACCTCTGTTATAATTGGTATAATAGGGCATAATTACCAAATCCATAATGATCAAAAAAGCAATCCCGCCAACAAGAATTCCAGCCAAGATCGAATAAAGCTTTCTGTTCATAAAGATTTTTTTCAGATTTTCCATATTCTTTAAAACCGGTAAGTAAGTACGATTTGTTGTCCCGGAAAGGGGGTTGAACTGGCGTTCAGTCTGTTATGTTTAATAGTGGAAGTAAAGAAAGCATCCAGTGCTGAAAAGAAGTGATTGGCAATTAATGCTGAAATAAAGTGATTGCTCCATCTGTAATCCTGGTTGAATTGATTCGACATACGAACGCCTTCATAAAAATCTAAACTCGCATGGGCACCGTTTCTATCGATCAGGAAACGGTCATTAAAAAAACGCCCTGTATTTCCGATATTATTGTGGAAATCGTTGTAATCTCTCCATCCGGCCTGGAACTGATAGTATTTTGAAATCAATTCATAGTATTGCTGCGAACCAAATGCAGGTAGTACATGAGAAAAGTTGGAAGCCCCAAGCTGATCGGTGGTAATGTAAGGTGTATTTTGTTCTACTCTGTGAAGGATACTTAAATCGATTTGATTCCATTCTGTGCTGGTTCTAAAACTTGGTGAAATACCAGATATCATCTCTCTGAGATCATTGATGAATGGGTTTTCAATACCGTGAATTGCATGATACTCCACAAGCCATTGTGAATATTGAACAACACTCCAGTTATTATTTGCAAACCGTTGATATTCTCTTTCCCCAAACCTGCCTCTGTTCCTGTATTCAACCGCTAAATAGATAGATGTAGCTTCAATGGCTAAAAACAAGCCAGCCTTCCACCAGCTTTCATTCATAATCTGGCCTGACCCCGGCACTATCAATGAACTGAACATGGTAACACCAGGTGATCTTGGTACATTTTCATCATCATTGGTATAAACAAAATTGTCCCGTTTGTAATCATTCCTGAGCAGGAGAGGTGTTACAAGGTGCAAATCCTGATCAATTAAAACCTCATTGTTGAATAATTCCGGGATAGGAGTATTCAAATCGGTTTTTATTTGTGAGAATACAATTAGCGGAAGGACGATAAAAACGGGTAACAATGTTATAAACTTCATAACAAATCAAAGTCAAAAGTTAATCCGAAATAAAAAAGTAATTCCTTGCCATAGGTTATTGAGCCGGTTCCGGAAGTACTTATAAATTGTGGAGGGAATGTAACGTTAAATTGATTGATACCATATGATGTATTGATAAAAAATTTCATTGGGAAAAGATACGAACTATTAAATGAAAACCTTAATTCGGTGCCTATTCCATTTTTCAATTTATTTCCAATGTTCAATGGTCCGCCCCAGCCGTTTCCTGTTTCGAAGTAGAAGAGTGCATATATTTTATCTATCGTGTAATGACCCACTTGGTGGTTCATCTGCCGGAAAACCGGGTGGAGAAGTGTTGTGCGGAGGAAGAATGTTCGCTGTCCTCCGACTGAAAAATAAGGATAAGAACGAAGGCCGGTCATCCCGCCGGTGTAATCCTGATAAAAATAATCTTCAGGGTTGTTTAAATAACTGAAAACACGTGTTGTGACCATTGCATTTGTTTTCTCAGTTACCGTAAATCCAAAACGGGACTTTAATTCAA
>SKKO01000093.1 GCA_007123715.1 Balneolaceae bacterium
CATTGCCGTCTGCTTTAGCTGACGGATTGAAAAGCTTGCCGAAAACGAACCAAAATGGCCGCAGGTTTAGGGAAGGAGATGTTTATACCATATGGCAAGGGGTGTATCCGTGAAGGTAAAATCGTCGATTCAAGCCAAAAAAACAGCAGTTTTCACAAATCTGCCATTGTTAGTAATGAATTTTCCCCAAATAAGCTGGTACACACTATATGAGAGTGACACAAAAAAACTTCGTGCACCTTCACGTCCTCGTGCCTTCTCCCATAAGGGATCGAGAGTGGCAAAAAAAGCAAGACTTTTTCTCCTGTACAATACTATTGTGTGTAGGTGTCGGCATAGCAGGCCTTTTTAATTGGGCAAATATTCCATTTAAATTTGCTTCATTTAAATAAATAACATTTATTGCCAGCAGTAAGGCATATTAATTTTTAAAATCAAGCAGTTAAAGGTGATTCATAAGGCAAGGGGAATACATGAAGATTAACGTTCATGCACATGTTTTTAATTTCCGATCCATTCTGACGAAGGAAACGATCCTGTTGCTTAAACATCGTCTTACCGGACTAAATATTCCCGCCCCGTTTCGTGATGTGATTCTATCTTATCTGCGTACACGCAGAAGAAGGAAAACAAGTGACCTGTCTCTTGATGACTTCTATCGTACCATTCGGGGGCTTGGCGCTTTTAACATCCTTGTTCCGCGACCCGTGCGTAATTTGTTCGATCATCATCTTGAAATCTCTTCCTCAATAGAAGGCGAGCAGATGTTAATGAGCCTTCTCGAATCAGCGCTGGTTGATCGTGGCAGCGTGTCTTCCTCATCGGTTATTAATATATTCGACTGGCTTCGAATCGGGCTGATGAAAAATATTAATGATGTTACTGATGACCTGATGACCCACATGGACGATGATGATGTTGCAGTACTTCTTCCTATGGATATCATTGACAGAAAAGCGGGCAAAAAGGAAAGGTCATTATTTATAAAACAACTTGAGGATACAGAAAAACAGGCGCTTCGTTATCCCGGCAGAATGCTGCCCTTTGCAATGGTAAATCCGGTGCGAAACAACAGCTTTGAAATCTTTAAAAAATCAATAGACAGCGGAGCCTGCGTCGGGTTGAAATTGTACCCCTCACTTGGCTACAGTATTGAACATGCAACTGTTCAAAAAGCGCTAAAATATTGCAACGATCAATCGGTTCCTGTGCTTCTCCATGGAAACGACAAGGGATTCCGGAAAAGTAAAAAGGATGCAGCATTTTGTAATCCCAAATACTGGGTACCGGTGCTGGACGAATTGAAAAACCTGAAAGTATGTTTTGGCCATTTCGGCGGAGAAACGCAGGATGGAAAAGAGACCTGGACAAAAGCCATTATTCCGGATGATAGCTGGGCATTGGCCATCCTGAGGCTTATGGAAAATTACCCGGGTCGTGTTTTTGGTGATCTATCATTCCATACCGACCATTGGGAAGACGAAACCAAAGGGGAAAATTATCTGAATAATATCCAAAATGTTCTGAAAGACGACCGCTACAAAACCCAGGTTTTATGGGGCACTGACTTTCACCTGCTGCGGATGGCTTCCACAGACAGAGATTTCACTCAAAAATTTCATGAAATGCTCGGTGAAATAGATTTCAATCGTATTGCAAACGAAAATCCAGTCCATTTTCTGGGATTGCCTGCTACCGGTAAAAAAGAAGAAAAAAATATTTCGAGACATGTTGAATGGCTGATTGAAAACAAAGCAAGTACAGTGTATGGCACTCCTGCTTCATGGCTTTTGGAACATGAACGGGTAGACCGGGAAGCATTCAATAACTGGATTTTATCGGCATCCGGATCATGGAGCATTAATAACCTGGTTCACCGTTCCCTCTTCCAGTTTTTCTGGACTCCACAGGATGTACCGGAATATCTCCATGCCGGTGCCAGGAAATCAATCAACAATCAATTTGCAACGATAGAAGAAAAGTTTGAAGCGATCGGAATGCTGTCTCTTGCTGAACTGACCTACTTTTCGCACGGGCCTGCGAGTCCGGTACTCGACAATCAAAAAATGAGAGGTTTTTGTAAAGACATTATGTTTTGGTTCAGAAGAAAGACCAATGCAGAACATATAGGACCACAGGATGACAATATTCTTTACTCGAAACTTCAACAAACAGCCGGACAATCTGATAAGAGGATTTCGGATATAGCCGGTATTGTCTCCGGATTTTTCCGGTTCCCTGTGATCTGAAATAACATAAATTAATGCACCGGAAAGTATTCATCGTCTTATATTTTTTCATTTGGTTTACGGTTGGAAGCGTTTATGGTAACGACGGAAGAAATGATGATCGGTTTTCCATTAAACCGGCAATTCCCTTTGTGACATCCGGCGATTTTTCCGACCGTACATTTGGAATTTCATGGGAAGCCGATGTTAATGGCCCTGCTTCTTTACTGAAGATTTCGGAGAAAGAACGTTCGGACTGGACATTTGACCACCGGCTTGTCTTAAAATCCGATGGGTCATTACTTTTTAATAATCAATTAAACAGAGATCCGGTCCGGCTCTTTATAACGTATGACATTGGTCTCCAGGGAAGGCCGGTCTCAGGTATTGTTGATCCATTGATACTGGAACCACCGGATAGCCGTGAAACTTCCTCACTACCCTGGTGGGCAAATTACCGGTTCGCGGTTTATATGGAAGCAGGCGCCGAAACAGACCAGGGTTGGGAAAACCCGCTGGCAAGGTTTGGACCTTCATTATGGTTCATAAATATGACTGAAAGTAGAATTGCTGCGTTACTGCCCACCCTGTCTGTTGGCCTGAATGCAGTTTACTCATTTGAAAATCCGGAAGTTCAGGGGGTCAGAATTGAAGATTGGTATTCACGATTTTACCTGATGAGCCGGCATGACATGAACTTTAGCTTTATCAGTTCGAAACTGTCGAACCTGCATTTTACCGGCGTGCTTCAGTATTCAAAAGATTTTGGGCAAATTGAAGAGTACAATGATGAGGATCTGGATTCGGCTTTCGGCTGGTTTACCGATCTTGCATACACCCTTCGTTGGTGGGAACAATCAGGTTCCGCAAAACGTGCGGATATTTTTGTCAGGTTCTCAGACGGCCGCATCGCGCCACTTCTTGAAGATGACCGATCTTTTAAGTTCGGACTACGGATGATTTTATAGATTGATTTCAGTGATTTCGGCATAAGTGTTGTATTAACCGCAAGCATCCCCTTCTTCTCACTACCTGCTACTCGATACTCAATACAAAGACGGCTGGGTTCGTTTCGAGATCAGCTTGTAATACTCCTGATATAATTCAGGCCAGCCCGATTTGAGTTCTTTTCTCAATTCCACACAAGTCTCCATATCCCGTTTTTTTGAGGCTTTTTCTGCCTCCCTCATCACCCCGTAGCAGGCAAGCGCATTGCGGTGGTTTTCACTAACCGGTGTTACGGCTTCGGGAACCTGCATTAAGGGTAATATTCCGGCAATCCACCCGTAAGCCGGTGTCATGTGAGTCCCGTGGGATTTGATAAGTGCAGCCGTTTGATCACACATAAGATATTGCGCAGGCGCCGATTCAGGATCAAACAACAATCCAAGTGCGTAATTTCGCAGAGCCGTTCCTTTCAGTTTTTGATTCCATTGGAGATGTGCCAGACGGAACCGTGCAGGGGTATCTGCCGGGGTGGTATTTATGCGTCCGGTTAGTGAACGTTCAGCTATCTGACGTTTGGCAATTTGCAGGTATAGGTCGGAGATTGCTATCTTTTCGTTCACATAAAAACGATCCTGCTGCAGCATTAGCCCGATCAGGTGGGTGATAAGGGACGATCGGAGTTTTTGAAATCCCCAATGATTGTTAAATTCAAACCGTTCTATTTGATCAAAGAGATAGGGGACATTTTCCGTGGATACCATTTTCTCAAGCCTTTCGAAAACTTCTTTCCAGTAACCGGTACAGAACAGGCCCCTCTCTGAATCAGATTCTTTTTCGGAAAATGTTTTGTTTATTTGATGAAAAACGCTTTCGGCGTTTTCAAAATCGAATACGGAAAGTTTTTCATAACCTTCGGCCAGCATGTCTGTTGTCTGGCTGAATAAATGAAGTTGGCCAAAATCCATTCCAAAAATTAATTAAAGTTGGACAATCCTTTTCAAAATTCTATCGATAATATGAGAAATGCTTGCCACGAGATCTCATGGTTATTTATTACTCACGTGTCCCTTTTTTCTAAAAATAATTACATGAATAAAACCGACAATTGTGTTTCAAGGAATATATTGCAGTTGACGGGACAACGCCATATTTACCCTCTTTTTTTTCTACAACCATGAAATCCCTGCCGGGATGTGGGATTTCAGAACAAATGATGACCATATCTCAAACGCGAACCTTCTATCTAATTCGGATAACTTTTAAAATCAGGGACGCGCCGGCAGGTCGAAGATCCCGACCCGCTTGGGGTGCGATGTGGTTGTAGAAACCAATCGGCGAAATACACCTCATGCCGCAGGTAGGGTATTCTGGCCTCTAAGTAATATCAGCCCCAGACGCTTACAGAAGTCGGAAATACGCCGGCATACTGTCAGGTCTTTGATTATAGTATTTATGCAAACAACCCACCCCTGACGAGGAGCCAGCTGATGTGAGGCCGAATTTCACGCCTCTAAAACTCAAATCCGTCATCACAACTCAATCCACTCCCCTCCCTTTCTCGAACTTTCCTGGATGGCGTTGATGATGCGGATATCTTCCAGGCCATCTTCGCCGGGGGCAACCGGCAGTGTGTTTTCCTTGATGGCGAGGGCGTCCATGTCCATCTGTCTTGCCTGGATGTGGTGGGTATCAGGCGGGAGCTGGGTGCCGGAGCTGGTTTCACCCTGTACGCCTGTGTAAGACTGAAAGGGCCGTAACCGGTACCAGCCGTCAGTGGCTGTGATGTCGAGGTAATTGCTCGATTTTCCGAAAGCGGTTTCCCCATAAGCCATTACTCCGTTCGGGAACTGAATTTCAAACTCGGTGAATTCATCCACAAAGGCATAGATATCCTTCCGCTCCGACCACTGTCTGCCCTTCACGGAGATCCCCTCCATACTTGTTGCATATCGGGTTGCATTAACCGGATAAACGCCCATGTCGTACAATGCGCCGCCACCCAGGTCGGGGTTTCGCCTCCAGTTTCCCGTAGGGTGGCTGCCCCGGTAACCCGCACCGGTCCGCACTTCAGTCACGGCTCCATAAATCTGTTCTCTTCCGTAACGAATAATTTCCCGTGTATTGGGCTCATGCTGCATCCGGTAGCCGATGGTGAGCTGCACACGGTTTGCATTGGCTGCATCAATTATTGCCTGGCATTCAGCCACATCCATCGCCATCGGTTTTTCGCACCATACATGTTTACCCGCTTCCGCCCCTATGATGGAGTATTGCGCATGAAGGCCGGTAGGCAGCACAATGTAGATGATATCGATATCGTCATTATTGGCCACTTCGTGCATATTCTGGTAGTTGTACACATTTCGGTCGGGGATTCCATATTGCTCCTGCCATTCCGGGATTTTGTGGGGCGAACCGGTCACGATTCCCTTCAGTTCGCAATGTTCGGTGAGCTGTAACCCCGGTGCCAGCCTTCCTTGGCTGTATCTGCCCAGCCCTACCAGCGCCACACCCAGTTTCTCCTTTCTCCGCGGCAGAATGATAGATGGAAATCCTATGGATGATGCGGCCAGAACGGTTCCGGTGGTTTTCAGGAAATTTCTTCGCGAAATGGAGTGGGTAATAAGTGATTTCATGGTGTGGTTAATGTGTTATGTGAAGAATGTGTGGCTTTTGGCTGAGAGGGTAATGATAAATAATTGGCGGGTGAATTGCACGCAGAGACGCGGAGACACAGAAAATGGCAAGCTTATTGGGTTGAGAAAATGTATTTTGTCCAAAATCATCAATTATTATAAGATGGATAAAGAACTCCTATTCGTATACGGAACTCTGCGGCGGGGATTTGTAAACCCGGTCAGAATAAAGATGGAAGAGAATGCCGTATTCCATGGGGTTGCCGTGATGCAGGGACAATTGTTTGAGATCCATCACTATCCCGGGGCAGTTTTATCAGATAATCCGGACGACATGGTTCACGGAGAAGTGTATATCATCAGAGATCAGCACACACTATTCTCCATCCTGGATGAATATGAAGAGAGTTCTGCCGATTTCCCGACCCCACAGGAATACGCACGGAAAGAGGTGATCATTACCCTGGAAAACGGCAAAAAGGTACAAGCCTGGACCTATCTGTATAATTGGAATCTCCATAAGAAAACAAGGATTCATTCTGGTGATTATCTGAAAAATCGGAATGATTCATGAGCACCGGACTTCAATATGCATATCAGCCCCAATGTGGCAAAAGACCTTTCCTGAATCTGATTCGAGTCCGCTGAATATTATGAACAGATAATTATTTCATCAAAAATTTCGGCAGAAACCAAATAAATCTACAATTAGAAGCGCTTTTAAATGCTAATCTGAAGAGGAGTAGTGATTTTAAGCAGAAGTTTGGCTATCTATAGCTGCTAATAACATGGATTGAATAAATATGCCCTGGAAAGAAACAATAAAATTTTATGCGGAAACGGCTCAAATTAGTGAGCCGCTTACAAAAAACCTGATATCACTTACCGGTTTACTTGAACAATATCTTGAGCGGAGGGAGCATGTTTCACTGCAGGAACTTGCAGCAGAACTTCCCCGGCTTGCTGCAAGTGCGTTTGAGGAAACCGATGGTGAGGCTAACAAAGTGCTTAAAGAGAGGATTCATGCATTAAGCGTTTCGGAGATCCGTGATCTGCTGCGCCTCACTACCATATTTTTTCACTTGGTTAACTCCCTTGAACAGCACGAAATTATCAGGATTAACCGCGAGCGGTCTATAAAAATGGATCCGGATAATCCGCGGCCGGAAAGTATTGCGGATGCCCTGAAATTTTTTAAATCAAAAAATATCAGTTATGAAGATGCTCTTGATGTTTTTTACAAGCTTGATATTCAGCCCACCATTACAGCCCATCCCACGGAAGCCCGCCGGCGGAGTATCCTGAACAAACAGGAAAATATTACAGCCATGATCTGGGATGTTGACAATGTGGGGCTAACCCCAAGTGAAAAACTGGCACGTCTCAGGCAAATCGTCAACGAAATTGCTCTTCTTATTTCTACGGATGAGGTGCGATCCGAAAAGCTTACGGTAGAAGATGAAGTGGAAAACGGGCTTTTCTATTTCACAAATTCTATCTGGAATACGGTTCCGAGACTTTACGATGATATCCGGTCGGCCTTTAAACAGCAATATGGTAAAACACCGGATTTACCCATTGTTTTGAAGTACCGTTCCTGGATTGGAAGTGACCGGGATGGCAATCCCAATGTTACACGTGATGTTACCTGGCAAACCCTTCTGGAACACCGAGGTGCTGTAATCAAACTTTATATAACTGAAATAGAAAAAATCCGCAGATATCTTTCCATTTCGCAGAACCTGGTTCCTGTATCAGAAGATCTGCTGAAATCACTCAAAAAGGATGAGCAGGAGGTCCCGTTATCGGCGCAGTATAAACGTCATTATAAAAATGAGCCGTACCGCAGGAAGTTATCGCACATCATGCATCGAATGAGAAATATGCTGGCAGACCAGAAAGGAAGTGAACAAGACATACTTGAGTCTGCTGCAAAGTATAAAAAAGAAGATTTTGAAAACGACCTTGAACTTATTGCTGAATCCCTGAAAGTGAGTGGGCTGCCTGAAATTTCAAAATATGGCGAATTCAATGATTTCAGGATTCGTGCCAAGACGTTTGGTTTCCATCTGGCTGCACTGGATATTCGCCAGCATAGCGGAGTACATGAAAAGGCGATCCACGAGCTGCTTTCTGCAGCAAATGTCCACAATAATTATTCATTGCTGAATGAACAGGAAAAAGTAGACATCCTTATCCAGGAGCTCAGAAATCCAAGACCGCTTGCACCCATCAATGCCAAACTAAATAAAAATACGGTTGAACTGCTGGAAGTTTTCAAGCTGATCAGCACCATCCAGCAACTTGATAAAAACGCATTTGGAAGTTATATCATCAGTATGACTCATGGTGTAAGTGATATGCTCGAAGTGGTTTTACTGGCTAAAGAAACCGGATTATGGTGGATGAAGAACGGTGAGGTGGAAAGTAAAATCGATATCGTACCGCTCTTTGAAACTATTGAAGACCTGGAAATGAGTGCCGGACTTACCGAAGCCATTCTCACGAATCCGGTTTACAAATTGCAGCTGCAAGCAAGAAATAATTTCCAGGAAATCATGCTCGGATATTCTGACAGTAACAAAGACGGCGGTTACTGGATGGCGAACTGGGCGCTTCAAAAAGCACAGCTCGATCTTGGGGAAAAGCTTCGGCAGCATAACGTTGATTTCAGGTTATTCCACGGCCGCGGTGGTACTGTGGGCCGCGGTGGAGGCCGTTCAAACCGTGCGATCCTTGCCCTGCCATCGGTCAGCAATAACGGGCGTATTCGGTTTACTGAACAGGGAGAAATCATCTCTTTCAGGTATTCCCTTCCCGATATTACCCGCCGCCACCTCGAGCAGGTGGTGAATGCTGTTGTAAGGGTAACAGCTGGCGAGGGACAAAAAGCGATCATACAGGGTGATGAAACCGAAAGAATTATGGACAGGATCGCCAAAGGATCGATGCAGGCTTATCGTGAGCTGATTGACGATCCGGATTTCTGGGATTGGTTCAAAACCATTACACCAGTTGAACATATCGGAAACTTGCCGATTGCATCCAGGCCGGTATCTCGCGGTGGGGATAAAGGGCTGCAATTTGAAAACCTTAGGGCCATCCCCTGGGTATTCGGCTGGACTCAGGTACGCTATAACGTACCGGGATGGTATGGCCTTGGAACGGTTTTGGTTTCGCTTCTCGAGGAAGAACCGGAAGTTCTTGAAACCCTGAAAATGTGGTACAAAGAGTGGAGTTTTTTCGGAACTATTGTAGACAATGCGCAAAGGGAAATTGCGCGAACTCACCCATTAACCACTGAAATGTATACGGAAAGGGGAGGACACGGGATGCATGAAAAAATTATGGATGATTTTCGTAAAACACGGGAAATGATTCTACAGATTTCAAGCCAAAAAGAAATTCTTGACTGGAGAAAAGTAATCCAGAATTCCATCAGATTCAGGAATGTGTTTACGTATCCGTTAAATCTGTTGCAGATTGAATTGCTAAACCGCTGGGATGAATCGGAGTCGGATGATGAACTGCGGGAGTTAAAGCATGCACTTTATCTCAGTATTAACGGTGTTTCGGCTGCGATGCAAAGTACCGGGTAACCTGGCTCCAGCTTTATATTTGGATATAAAAATGCCGCTGTCTGATACGATCAGGCAGCGGCTTTATTTTTAAGTTTCCCTGTATGTTGAAACTTTTCCGTTCAGAAAATTAAACTGCACCGGTTGTCGTGGTTGGTTGCTGAGATGCTGGTTCAACCTGAGGTTTAACTTTACTTCCCACAAGTGCGTAAAACAGAATGTAGAGATAGCAAATCACCGGTACGATAAATGAATACTGTATTCCGGCAAGGTCAGCGACAGCTCCCATAATGACAGGAACCAACGCACCACCGATAATCAATGTATTAATGATGCCTGATGCAAGGCTCACTTCACTTCGGTCGAGGCCTTTCACTGCAAGAGAGAAGATATTCGGGAACATGACAGAGTTGAAAAGTCCGATAGTAACAATGGTCCAAAGTGCAATTTGTCCGCTTGTGAACATGGATGTTGTAGCAAGAGCTGCTGCCATAAACGCGAAAATGGCAAGTACCCTGTTGGCTCTTCCGGTTCCAAGCTGCATCAAAAGGTAATTGGCTACTGCAAATCCAAAGAATATTAGCGCCATGTTTACATTGAGATCAAGAGTAACAAAACCCACGATGAAAGCCCATGCCATTACTCCAAGAGCCATAGCATGTTTCTTGCCGGCATTTTTTACATCAGATAATGAGATAGCGCCAAAGAGCCTTCCGATCATGGCACCGGCCCAATAGAGCCCCACAAATTTGATGGCAAGCTCCCTGCTGATACCGCCTCCAAGACCAGGCTCAACGATATAGGAAGAAATGGCTGTACCGATTCCTACTTCTGCACCTACATAACAAAAGATACCAACTGCACCAAGAAGCATGTGCCGGTACTTGAATGCGCTTGAGATGTTGCCAAGACCCTCCTGGCTCATTTCAGGCAGCTTAATCATTTTCACGGCAATACCGATCACAAGAACGATACCACCGATCAGCATAAATGGGAGAACAAGGTCACCCGGCTGAACCACGCCGGCAATTTCGCCTACGTCTACGGCAGCAGGAATAATGAGAAACACGATCAGAAGAGGTGCAAGCCAGGTTGCAATCGAGTTAAGAGACTGCGTTAGGTTGAGGCGGCCTGAAGAGGTTTCCGGCGGGCCAAGCTCTGTGACGTAAGGATTAGCTGCAGTTTGCAGTAATACAACACCAAGCGCTAATATGAAGATAGCACCGAGGAAAAATATGTATGATTCAACCTGAATAGCTGGGAAGAAAAGAAAACTGGCAACCGCAATCAGAATAAGTCCGAATACGATGGAATTCTTATATCCGAATTTTTTTACCACCGTGCCCGATGGTATGGAGAATACGGCGTAAGTTATAAAGAAAGCAAAATTCACAAGAAAGGCTTGTGTATAGCTCAGGTCAAATGCTTCCCTGACGGGGTCACTCAGTGTAATAATAAACGTTGTGACAAACCCGAAGATGAAGAAGATCATGGAAATAAAAATCATTCCCACTTTTAGGGTATTGTTATCTTGGTTTGGCATGGTTATGTGTATGGTTAGTTAATCTTACATGTTGATAAAAATAAACAGCTCTGTTTTCAGATCATCTTTTGAATATACAGTGCTGTTTTTCCAGGCATTCCGCACGGTTTAACTTCCGTGCGGTTGCAGGGTCTGATTTTTACTTATCCAACTCGTTCCAGATAAGAGCACTGGCACCCAAAATAGCCACATTTTTTCCGATGAGCTGTGATGGTAGTACTTTTACCTTATCAGTGAACAATCTCATTACGAAATGCTCCATCCATTTTTTGGTTGGCTTGATGATATAGTCGCCAGCTTTGGCAAGGCCACCAAACAGGAATATTGCCGATGGGCTGAATAATGCAACTGTATCGGCAAGATGTTTACCGAGTATTTTACCTGTATGCTCGAAAGCTTTGAGTGCTATTGGATCACCTTTTTCTGCTGCATTAAAAATTATTTCCGAATCCAGCTCATTAAATGTATAGTCTGCCAGTTCCGAACCCTCTGCATTTTTAGCCAGCAGTTCAAAAACAGTTCGTTTGATTCCGGGAGCAGATGCATAGGTTTCCAGACACCCCTGGTTTCCGCAGCCACATTGTCTGCCGTTTTCAACAACATTAACATGGCCCTGCTCACCGGCGAATCCGTCGTGCCCATATACAAGGTCTCCGTTTACAACAATACCGCTGCCGAGCCCGGTACCAAGAGTAATCATTACGAAATCCTTCATATATTTTGCACCCCCGTAAATTTTCTCCCCAAGTGCTGCAGCGTTGGCATCATTGGTCAGTTTAACAGGCAGGTCGTAATGCTCTTGCATGAGTTCTGCAAAAGGTATAATACCCTGCCATCTCAAATTGGTAGCCTGTTCAATGGTGCCTTTATGATAATTTCCGTTTGCGGCCCCGATGCCAATTCCAAGAATTTTATAAGGTTTTTCGAGTGTTAATTCGGCGGCTTTTAATTCTTTTACAAGGTTTGCTATATAATCTTCAACCTTTTCAAAGGTATTGGTCGGAGTCGAGTTCTCACCGGAGATATTACCGTCTCTGTCAACAAACCCGGTTTTGGTAAATGTACCGCCAATATCAATTCCTATTACATACTCTTTCATTCTTTAATTGTCCTCCATGTTATGTTAGTTTAGTAAACAGCCGTATAGAGCATAACCGAATGCCATGAAAACGGCAGCTTTTCTGAGGGATTCTGAATGGTGTAATTTGAATTCCTCAAGGTTCTGTTTTTTGGCTTATACCCATCAAAATGCAAGTTTTAAATGGAATAAAGCAAACTCATTTTCAAATTATTTCAAAAATATTAAAGCGCTGCCAAAGTTTAAAAAGAATTATGGCCTGAGGAAAATAGAATTGCTTGTACGGATCCGGAATATATGGTGCGGAGTGAGGCCCGAAACCGATGACCGTTTTTTCTCCAGGTCTCTTAAAAAAACGGAAGAGAATCCAATGGAATGGCTTTGAAGTATTAAAACGATGCCTGGATGCCAATGAATGGTATTGATAAACCAGCTCAAATTTGAGCTCGGGCTTCCGTCTCCGGTGTTTCCATACTATCCTTTTTCCGGCGGGATGAAATGAAAAATTCATGGCAGGGTTTTATTTTTAAAAGAATGATGAAAAATAATGGCAATTGATTAACAGAACCTGTACTTTAACAGTATCTTAATAACAACAACACCTGGTAAAGCCTTTCTTTTGACTGACGCGATAACCCAACTCTACTCTTTTGAATCTTATCTCGGGTGTTTTAACAATACCAATACATAGTAATACAATGACAAAACAAGGAAACGTTAAATGGTTTGATGCTGAAAAGGGATTCGGATTTATCTCTCCATCTGACGGCAGTAAAGACATTTTTGTACACAGGAATAATGTGGAAAATTTAGGCCGCAACCAAGGTCTGGAAGAAGGTGAAGAAGTTGAATTCAGCGTTGAAGAGACACCCAAGGGATTGAGCGCAGTTGAAGTTCGAAGTCTCACTTACGAATAAACAAATCTTTTGATAAAAAAAGTAAAGCCCGTTTCACTCGAAACGGGCTTTTTTATTTTCCGGAACCCCTGCCGGATCGTTCTCTTTCTTTTTCCTCTCTGTTGAAGGTCTCAGGCCGCTGCAATTCTCTTGTCTAACCCACTGTTTTTGGCAGCAATACTATATCTTGTATGCGGTGCAAATTCAAGACGCCCTTTTTCAATAGGCTGCCCTGTTGCCCTGCATATTCCGTAGGTTCCGTTCTCTATTCTAATCAACGCGCGATCCAGCTCTCTGATAAATTTGATATTTCTCTGGATCAGTCTGTTTGTTAAATCAAGACTCTCTTCAATACTTCCCATATCACTCATGTGATGGTCAATAGATGATGAATCATCATCGTCGGAAGAACGAATATCTTCCAGGGTGTTCATAAGATATTCCAGCTCTTGTTGTGCTTCCTCTTTCTTGTTTATAATCAGTGCCTCGAAATAAGCCAATTCAGCTTCATTTAAAACTGTTCTAAATTCTTGTGTTCCGTTAGTACTATTTCTCGTTGAGTTCATTTTTTCCGGGGTTTTACTAGTTACTATTTGTTTTGCTTAACAATAACAAGAAATGCATTGCACCGAAATAAGGGAAAACCTTAATAATTGTTGAGTAGATCTACTACCATTTTCTGGAATAGTAATACAATCCACTAATGTCTTGTCAACGATGAAATGACGGGGAATAATCCCATTCTACCGATGATAATTTGTAAAAAGAGAAAAAGGGATGAAGGTTTTAGCCACTAAGGCACGATGACACAAAGGTGCACGAAGTTTTTAGTGTCACCTCTGATGAGATGTTGCACGCAAATTGAGGCAAAATTAGTGGCTACTGTTGACACGTCACTAAAACAGCTTGCAAAAATGGTTCAGGGTTTGAATTACCCATTCAACATTTTCTTGTACTCTTCCTGGATTGTCTTTACAATTGGGCCGGGTTTACCCTCGCCAACTTTTCTGCCGTCAACGATGGTTACAGGTTGTATATCTGTAGTGGTTCCTGAGAAAAAAAGTTCATCGAGATCAAACAGCTCATCAGCCCGTATCGGGTTAAAAATAACGGGAATGTTCTTTTTTTCAGCAATTTCAATAACGGTCATACGGGTAATGCCACTCAGAATATAGTTCGATGCCGGAAACGTGTAAAGAACACCATCCCTGACTCCAAAAATATTGGCATTGGGGCTTTCTGTTATCACACCATCCCGTATCAGAAGGGCACTGTTTGCTCCTGCATCTTCCGCCATCTGCTTGGCAAGCGTATTTGGAAGAAGATTCACGGTTTTGAGATTGCAACGGGTCCACCGAACATCCTGTAATGTGATGGCATTAACACCGGCTTTGTGAAGTTCGGTGTGAGGTTTAAATGGGCTGGTAGATATATATACGGTCGGTTTTATAGGCGGATCAGGGAAAGAATGGGTTCTTGGCCATACGGCACCCCGGGTAATCTGGAGATAAACAGCTGCTTCACCTGTATTATGATTGTTTTTTTTCAAAAGTTCGTGGCTAACGGCAGATATATTTTCTTTTTCAGTTGAATCAAGATTTATTTTTAAACCTGCAAGTCCTTCATCAAGTCTTTGCATATGTTCTTTTTCCCTGAAAAAACGGCCGTCAATAACACGGGTTACTTCATATATGCCATCACCAAACACAAAGCCACGGTCAGCTACTGAAACAAATGCCTCAGTGTGGTTAACAAAATTTCCATTCAGATATACCAGCATAGTACAGATGTTTTTTAATTTTTTTCAGGAATCGGTTAGAAAATATAAAATAGCCTTTTCTGAAATTAAATTTAATCTTAATTAGATAGGGCTTTATTGGTTCGTATGGGTAAAGCTGCCAAAGACCTGATACATAAAGTATATCCGGTTCTGTTGTATTTTGTACCCACACATATCATCATGCCGATTCAATAGGAATTTCAGAGAATCAACTGTTTAATTCTTTGAATGTTACCTGGCGAGTGACAGTGTCGAACAATGCAACAAGTGCATCTCCTTCAAAACCGTTCATACTTCCGGGATTGATGGATACTGTATCGCCTATGGTTTGAACTCCCGGTTCGTGTGTATGGCCCGAGATAACGACATCAAATCGCCTGCTTAACTCAAGGCTTTCGGTAATTTGCGGATAGGTGCCATGATATACGGCAAACTTCAGGTTGTCAAGGTCGAACGAATAGAAGTCACCGTGAAGATGAGCATCGATTTCTGCAAATTTTTTTATCAGTAAAAATTTGTCGCCATCATTATTTCCGAAAATTCCGTGAAATGGAAGTCCTTTAAACAAAGGAATTGTAAACGGGCTGCAATAATCCCCTGCATGAATCACTTTAACCACTTTTTTTTCTTTAAAGAGTGAAACTCCCTTCTTTATGTGTTCCACATGGTCATGAGAATCAGAACATATTCCAATCAGCATAGATACAGTTTATATGGCGGGCGCAAATTGCCCCAGTTCAGGCTTTATGGTTTTCGCAAATCTTTGTTAACTTAGCATGTCAGGTCAACCGGCAGAAAAATGTTATTTACTGCTGATAGATACAACTTCAAACAACATCATACAAAAAATAAATCATGTCAGTAACTAAAGAAGATGTTCACTATGTAGCCAACCTTGCCCGCCTTCAGTTAAACGACCAAGAGGCGGAAGGCTTGAAAGAAGACATGAATAAAATTCTCGGCTATATTGAAACATTGAATGAGCTCGACACAAGCAACGTAGAACCTCTTGAGCATGTTACGGAAATAACCGCAACTATATTCCGGAAGGATGAAGCAAATGAGTCGCTCAGCCACGAAGAAGCCCTGAAAAATGCTCCGGATGCCGACTCTGATTACTTTCGTGTTCCAAAAGTAATTGAATAGAGCACTTTTTTGACATGATGAAAAACGTGTGGAAAAAGCTGAATCCTCTGTAAATAAACCATATCGAAAAAAAGAAGTGCAGGGTAAAACAGCGGATCGTTATCTGTTCATAACTCAATCCTTGATAAATATGAATTTCAATATCTAATGGCCGGAAAGAAAAACAGAAAAAAACCGGAAGTTGTAAAAAAAACTGATTTTTGGGAAAATCTTGAGCCAGGAAAACGGCATTTATTTGCTCTGATTTTTTTGTTCATTTTACCGGTGCTACTCTTCCATGCTTCAATTATTGGCGGAAAACAATATATGGGGCATGATGTGATTCAGTGGAGGGCCGGCGCTGAATCGTTGATGCAACATCAGGAACAGTATGAGGAAACAGCTCACTGGGCATCAAATATGTTTTCAGGCATGCCTGCCACTACCATTTCCCATCCTCCGCAAGTCAAAAATCTAGACAATACAATTCTGAGTTATCTTCAATTTATTTATCCGGCAGCGGAAATGTGGATTTTGCTTGGCGGTGCCTACCTGATGTTTATTCTGATGGGGGTAAAAACGTTACCGGCAGTGTTTGGTGCGATTATCATAGGGTTTTCAACCTATATTCCCATTATTATCGGGGCGGGGCATAATGCCAAATTCCTGGCTTATATCTATATTCCCTGGCTGTATAGCGGCTATTTTTTGTTGACAAGAAACCGGGTAAATTCATGGATTGCCCTGTTTATTTTTGCATTGGCACTTACCCTGCACCTGAGGGCATACCATCCGCAGGTTACCTATTTTTTTCTCTTTCCTCTCGGTACGCTGTTTGTATATGATCTTATTCAAGCTGCTCGTTCAAGGGAAATAAAGCCATTTGTTCTTCATACCGGGTATCTTGTTGCTGCATCTGCAATCGCCGTTCTCATTACCATTCAGCTTTACTGGAGCACACTGGAATATTCGTCATTCAGTATGAGGGGCGGTTCGGAACTTGCAGGAACCGGCGGACTTTCGCGTGATTACGCCTTTGCCTGGTCGCAGGGATGGGGTGAACTCCTCACTCTACTGATTCCCGGCGCATACGGCGGGTCGGAACTTTACTGGGGACCAAAATCCTTTACCAGCGGACCTCATTATGCAGGTACACTTGCTTTTCTTTTTTTTGTAATAGGCGCCGTTAAAAGCAATCATGCTCTCAAATGGGTATTTCTAGGGCCCGGTATTGCCACACTTTTGTTTTCGCTGGGTGAACACTTTGGCGCACTAAACAATCTGATGTTTAGCTACTTCCCTCTTTTTGACAAATTCCGTGTTCCGGAAATGTGGCTAATGGTAACCGTATTCTGTTTTGGGGTAGTAGCGGTTTTTGGTTTAGACTGGCTGATGGGCCAAATTAAATCCAGCCAAAAAACGAAAGAATGGAGAACACCTGTCTTCATTGCTTCCGGATTGGCGCTGATTGCCATATTTGCAGGATTTCAGCTGCTATCATTTGAGAAGCCTGGTGAGAGACAAAATATAGCGCAGCAAATTGCCGTGCAGAATAATGTGCCGGCAGATGACCCGAGGGTATCGCAAGCGGTTTCAAGAATCATGCAAACCCAGTTAATCCCTGAAAGAGAAGAACTTGCACACGGCGATACGTTGAGATTCGCCATTCTGTTTTTTATAGGTGTCGGAATACTGTTTGCTATAGCAACAAAAAAACTTCCACTCTCTGCAGGTACTATAGCATTGTGCCTGATCCTGGCTTATGATCTCATCAGTGTGGATTCGAGATACCTGAGTGAACGTTCTCTTATAGATCAAAATCTTACAAGAGAGAACGTAATTGAGCAAAACGAACGCCGTATCGACCGTTACATACAAGACAATATCATGCACGAAGAGGGATGGCCGTATCGTGTGGTCCCTTTTTTGGACAATCCGTTTAACAACGCGATACCATCTTATTTTTATCCGTCGGCCGGCGGATATTCCGGGGCAAAACTTGGCTATTACCAGGATTTGATTGATCAGGCATTCGTATCACAGGATAGGGGACTCAATATCGGGGTGATCAGCATGCTGAATGTAAAATACATAACCGTGATACAGCCGCTTGGAATGCCCGGCCTTGAAACAGTTTATGAAGGAACAGAAGGATTTGTGCTTGAAAACAGCCTGGTAATGCCAAAAGCATTTTTCGTGGATTCAATTCAGGTTCTAAACACACAACAAGAGGTACTGCAGCAGATCTCATCCGGGTTTGTTCCTTCCGCAGTGGCCTATGTTGCAGATGATTTAAATGCAGAGGTACGGCCAGACACCACAGCATACATTCGTGTTACTGAATATAATGCGAATCAAATATCACTTGATATTTATCGCGAGGAATCGGGGTTTCTTGTTCTGGGCGAGATTTGGTATCCGCCGGGATGGAAGGCTACACTCAATGGCGATGAAATCCAGGTTATGCGGACAAATTATGTGCTTCGTGGTTTTGAAATACCACCAGGACACCACACCCTGGAAATGGTACTGGAACCTGTTTGGTATAAAACCGGAAATACACTGGCACTGGTCGGTACTGTTTTATTATTCGGGCTTGGAATTTTTGGTTTTATTATTCAATTCAGACAGAAAGGCCAGAAAAACCGCTTGAGAGAAAACCCGGAAGAGTGATGCTGAATTTTATCCTCAAAAAATTCTTCTGGGGAGGCCTCAGACATTTTCTTTCAGATAAACGATACATCAAAATTCGTTATAAACTGGAATTCGGTTTCTGGCCTGATTTGAAGAATCCAAAACGTTTTTCAGAGAAAATCCAGGTTCTGAAACTTTACGACCGTACACAACTGCGCAGGATAGCAGCCGATCGGCTGGAAGTCAGAAAATATGTAAGCAAAAAAATTGGAGACTCATATCTTATACCGCTTATTGGCAGGTTTAAATATCTTGATGATGATATTTGGGAAGAACTGCCATCATCATTTGTTTTAAAGGCAAGTCATGGATCGGGAATGGTTTGCATGATACATCAAAAAGAGGAAGAGGAACATAAAACCATTTTGAGAACAGCAAATGGCTGGATGAAAGTAGACTATTACCGTTTCGGAAGGGAATGGGTGTATAAAGGTCTTAACCGCTTCATTCTTGCAGAAGAATTGATTCTTGATGAAAATGAGAATGTACCATCAGACTTTAAATTTTTCTGTTTTCAAGGTCAGGTAAAGTTAGTTCAGGTTGATATTGACCGGTTTGGCACCCAAAAAAGAAACCTTTATGATGAACAGTTCAACCTGCTGGATGCAGGCCTGCATCATGAGGTGGGTGAAGACAAAATCAAAAAACCGGCGTTATTCGAAGAAGCAAAAAACATTGCAGAAGTACTTTCTGCAGAATTCATTTTTATCCGGGTTGATCTGTACATATTGCCGGAGCGAATTTACTTTGGTGAACTGACTAATTTTCCGGGAAACGGATTTGAACGGTTTCATCCGGATGAGTTTGATTTTGTGGCCGGCGATATGCTACCAGAGACAGATTCATAAATCGAGGAGAAGGAAGGAAGGCTCAAGCCATGTAGGCCGGAGAGCCCCTGAACAACAGACGAACGGATGAACCGATTAACAGAGTAAGTGAGGGTAGCTTTTTGCTCAAGCCATGTAGGCCGGAGAGCTTCTCCGGCTCGGAAAGCCTATGCATACACGCGATGATTTAAGGATAAGGCACTTAGCCACAAGGACACGAAGGCGCTAAGGTGCACTAAGTTTTGATGTCATCTTTAATAGAGCGTTGCACGCAGTTTGGGCAAAATTCGTGGCGACTGTTGACATGTAATCGTGATGAAACCGCAACCCATTCAAATA
>SKKO01000034.1 GCA_007123715.1 Balneolaceae bacterium
TCCCCCGGATTGACGACGCTGACCGAATTTATGTTGAAGACTGAACGGCTGACAGTCTAATAAACACCCGCACCCCGCTCAGATTCATTTGATATGCGAAGTATCTTAGTGTTGACACGACACTTGCAGCCAGAACCTTAAATAATTACGGGTTTGAAAAGGCTTTACAAGCCGGAGAAGCTCTCCGGCCTACATGGCTTTACCGAAAAGCTACCCCCTCACTTACTCTGTTAATCGGTTCATCGGTTCGTCTGTTCATCTGTTATTCTGGGGCTTTCCAAGCCGGAGAAGCTCTCCAGCCTACATGGCTTGAGCAAAAAGCTGCCCTCACTTACTCTGTTAATCTGTTAATCGGTTCGTCTGTTCATCTGTTTTTCATGGGCTCTCCGGCCTACATGGCCCCAATTTTTTACTTTGTCCCATTTTCATAACCTATCCCATGGCCCCAAGCGGAATCGGGCTGTCGAGTGCTTCAGAAATAGCCCGGGTGAGTTCCCTTTCTTCAACTGATATTTTTTGGTCGGAGGTAATGCAATGAATCACGGCACTCATCACGTATTTTTTTACCGGGTTCGCCGAGGCTGCAAGTTCATCAAGGGCATGATTTAACTCTTTGACTGTACACTTTTCCCGGGGCAGCAGCTCCATACCATCGGGTTTAACCCTGGAAATCGGCTGTAGTCCGGCATCCCAGGCCTGTTGTGTATCCGTGTCCGATGCATGAGAAAGTGCAGATAGCAGCAACGATAACTCTGTGCCGAGGGTCTTTAAGTGATGATGCCTTATCTCGGGTTTTTTTACATCCGAAAATGCCGTATCCAGCTGGTGGGTAACCATTTTTTCTAGTGCGAAGCCAAACAGGTTACCGGGACTGCCTTCCGTTATCATTTTTTCCAGCACGCTGCGAAACACCTGATATTGGCCTTTACTCATATGGCGAAGGGATGGGAGTGCAAGTTCGGCAAGGGGAAGATACCAGTTACGGTCAGCATCCTTCAGCAGCCTGATTAATTTTTCAGTCTCAAGGCCCACTTCTTCTCCGGCATCCAGGAAAAACCAATCGGGCAGTTTATTGTTTGAACCTGAACTCGTAGAAAAAAGGAGGGCATAAATCAGCGCTTCGGCTGCAAGCGGTTCATGTGCAGCTTGCCGTAAATCCTGCGGAATTTCGCGCAACAGTTCTCCTGCACGGTTCAGGTTACCTGCACCAATCGTACCGATAGCCGCCAGAATCACTTCTGGTGTTAAAGCAGCATGGCCGCCAATACCCCGGTTTTGGCCTCCTCCCTCTGCCGTTCCCGCAACATGCTGCTGCTGAAACTGCTGCCGGATCCGGTTTTCCTTGCTGCTTTTACCATAACCGAAAGAAGGGGCAACCGCTTTGATACGGTCTTCAATCGGTGGATGCGTGGCAAATAGTTTATCCAGCGCAGAATGAAAGCTGCTCGCAAAAAAGAGATGGCTCATTTCCATCGCGTGGCCATCCTTGATTTCTGCACCTTTTCTTTTTGATCCGATCTTGCTGAGTGCGCCTGCCAGTCCGTCCGGATTTCTTGTGTATTGAACCGCAGCGGCATCGGCAAGGAACTCCCTCTGGCGTGAAATGGCCGATTGAATCATCCGCCCGAAAATCATCCCGATGTAACCGATCACGATAAGCGCCACACCGAACAGCAGGATTGCAATGGCTGAGTTCCCCTTGTTGTTACCTCTTGACCGCATAGCGCCGGTATAAAAGGCACTGCGCATAAGGATCATCCCCATGATATGAATCACCAGGATCCCGTTCAGAATCCCGATCAAACGGATATTGAGTCGCATATCGCCATTAAATATATGGCTGAACTCATGGGCAATCACCCCCTGGAGCTCATCGCGGGTCAGCTGTTCCAGACAACCACGGGTTACGCCAACAGCTGCATCGTTGGTGCCAAAACCTGCTGCAAACGCGTTGATATTCTCTTCATTGTCGAGGATATATACATCCGGCACCGGCAGACCCGAGGCGATCGACATCTCCTCCACAATGTTCATCAACCTGCGTTCTGAGGTATCTGTAGTGGATGGGTTTACCCTCCTGCCTCCAAGCAGTTCAGCTACAGCCGAGCCACCTTTTCGCAGCTGGGCTACGCGGTGAAAAGTGCCGATACCAATCATCAAAAAAATAAGAACGGATACCGTTAGCAGCCATCCCGGGTACCAGAAAGAAACACCCCCTACAACAGTTACCTGGGTATGAAACAGTATTAGTGATATGATATAAACCGAAAAAATAATCCCTATTACCGCCAAAACATAAAGCAGAACAAGTTTCCCGGTATTACGCTTCGCACGGTCCTGGGCTTCAAAAAAATCCATATGGTTCCAATCAATTAAATTCTTAACAGAAATTAAGTTGCCCCTCTTGCCTTTCCCCGGCAGATTTGCAGGGGGCGAATGGAATTTCCACGAAGAGATACCATCGGCAAGGGTGTGTTGGATGTGATCTAAACGATTGCTTTGCAATCACATTTATCATAACCGGCAGCACCGTATAGGTGTGTACGCTTCCGCGACCTAAAAATAATGATCTCAACCCACAGACATCCCTTCGGCTAAAATGGAGGCTATTTAAAACGAAACTATCGTGGCTTCACGCTGGGTGGCTTCTTCAATTACAAACGGCTGTGCCTGTGAAAAACTAAACATCCCTGCAAAAATCATGTTCGGGAATTTTTCCCGGTAAATGTTGTAATTCATCACAGCATCATTGAATGCCTGTCGCGCAAAAGCGATTTTGTTCTCGGTAGATGAAAGCTCCTCGGTAAGCTGAAGCATATTCTGGTTGGCTTTCAGATCGGGATAATTTTCCGAAAGGGCAAACAGGCGGCCCAAAGATCCTGTCAATGACTGTTCGGCACCCATCAGGTTGCGAATGGCATTGGGGTCTTCGGGATTCCCTGCCGCACGCTGTTCAGCCTGCTGTGCCTGGTTACGTGCCTGGATGACAGCTTCAAGCGTTTCCCGTTCGTGTTTCATATAGGTTTTAGCCACTTCAACCAGGTTTGGAATCAGGTCGTACCGGCGTTTCAGCTGTACGTCGATTTGGGAAAATGCATTTTTGAACCGGTTCCTCAGTGAAACAAGCTTGTTATAAATACCCACCGACCAGGCAATGAGTATCACAATAAAGATGATAAGTACAATGAGTAAAGTCATATTTAAAAAATTAGTTTAAATAGGGTTGGGCTTTTATACTCTTATTACTGATATATGTTATTCATTTTTTGAAAAAAGAAGCAACTATTTTCCCAAGAAAGAATATACGATAAGTGAAGCGGGCTGCAAAGATGAACCGTCATTAAAAAATCATGCACCGTCGGGGTATGTTCCATTAAAATAAAAGTAGAACCGTTTTTCAGTGCGCTATCTTCGGTTTTGATTTTTAAGAAATCTCATTTTCGTAAAATTTTCTCCATTTTTCTTCCGGGTCCGGCCGGGTAAGTAACGAAACTGCAATCAATACAAAAATTGAAAGTCCCGCGGCGGGTAAAACAATATACTCAAATCCTATGAGTGGCTCTGCCCGAACCGAATTCACGATTGTTATCAATAATGTAACGCCCATTCCGGTTGCAATAGAAGCTACTCCTCCGGCGGTTGTAACCCGTTTCCAGAGAAATGCGGCCAGCAGTGCCGGTGTAAGCCCTGCGCCAATCATTGTATATGCGGTAAACGCCATATCAAGGATGGTTCGAAACTGAGTTAAAAGCAGCCATGCCACTATACCAAGCAACAAAATCATGATGCGCTGAAAAAGGACAATCTTTTTCTCTGTTGCCTCCGGGTTTATAAATCGCTGATAAATATCCCTGGTCAGATTTGTGGAGGGTGTCAGTAGAAAACTGTTGCCGGTTGAAGTGATAATTGCCACCGATGCACATATTAACAAGAGACCGCCAGCAAGAGGTATGCCCACTTCTGATGCATAGCGTGCTGTGTGAAGAATGATCCTTTCACTGTCTTCTACAGCAAGGTGAAGAATATTGGCCGGATCCAGGGCATTAAAATGGCTAAAAGCGAGTATGGCGAGAGATGCGATGGCTGTTTCAATGATCACGGTTCCTATTACCCAAAAAATAACGGCATTTTTTGCTGATTTTTCGTTCTTTGCGGAATAAAACTTCTGGTACATGTTCGATTCGCCCAGAAGAAGCAGAAATGTTGGAAAGAATACCCCCATCACCCAGATCCAGTTATGCCCTCCAAGCGGATCAAAAAGCCGCGGTTCCAGTTCAGTTTGCACATATTCAACGCCGCCAAGGTAAACCATAATAAGCGGAACAGCGACGATAACAGCCAGCGTTATTACCGCACCGTTGATAATATCTACCGACACAATGGAGAGCATCCCCGCAAATGCAGTAAAGAAAATGATGAAACCGGCCGTTAAAAGTATCCCCTGCCATTCCGGTATCCCGGCTATCAGGTTCAGGACAAATCCGCCTCCCCTGAATTGATATCCCACTATGGTAGTGTAGGCAATCACAATAACAATTGTGCCCAGTATACGGGCATATTTATTATACCGGATTTCCAGAATATCCGGCACAGTATATTGAGCAATCCGCCTTACCCGCCCGGCAAGAAAAAAAACAATGACAATCCCGATCCATGCACCGGCTGCCAGCCATAATTCCGAGATACCCACACGTGCAGCCAGCCCTGCACCCGCAAGCAGTGTACCTGAACCGAGCCAGGTACACAGCAATGTTCCCACAAGCTTATATGTGGGCACTTTGCGACCGGCTACCATAAAATCTTCCTGGTTTTTGATGGCACGGCTTTTCCAGATTGAGATACCCATCAACATTGCAAGGTAAATCATAACAATCCAAAAATAGATGGACATTGGTATCAGTTTTCAGGGTTTAAGGTATTGTTCAATTGTGATGCAATAATTTCTTTATGCTCTGAATGAAGATAAAATAATACTCTGATATGGGTACAGATCTGAAACAGTGACATAGCTGTATTTTTTCTTCAAAAATTTCAATATACCCTGTCTCAAACAATGAGGCCGAAGGCCGATGATCGTTTTTCAAAAACCGAAAATCACCATAGCAATCATACAGATTGCTGCAAAACCCATCAATTTTAAAAACAGGGGCAGGCAGAACCGGAACCACTTGTCAAACGGAACACTTGCCATTCCAAGGATCCCCATCAGCACAGGGTTGGTCGGTACAATCATGTTAGAAAAACCATCACCATAAAGATAGGCCTGTACGGCAACCTGCCGAGTAACCCCAAGGATATCTCCAAGTGGGGCCATCAGCGGCATGGTGAGAAATGCCTGACCACTGCCCGATGTTACAAAAAAATTCATCACAGACTGGAGTACCATCATTCCCACAGAAGCCAATTCAGGACCTACATAAGAAAGCGGAACCGACATAGCATGAACAATAGTGTGTAGTATTTGTCCGTCTTCCATGATGAGGGCAATGCCCC
This sequence comes from Balneolaceae bacterium, assembly GCA_007123715.1. Lineage (GTDB taxonomy): Bacteria > Bacteroidota > Rhodothermia > Balneolales > Balneolaceae > Rhodohalobacter. The sequence goes on from SKKO01000034.1 coordinate 5,494, forward strand.
TTGCTATACCCACAAGAAGTGCCGTTTCTGTTAGGTCTTTCGCACCATTCACAAACTCGGAAGCCATCAAACTCGGGCCGATTTTTCCAATAATTGATGTGAAAATTCCAAGTATCAGGAAAGCAGCGCCAAGTTCGTATAAATACCATCCTTTTGTTGCAATTCCCCAAACTGCAATTCCAAGCGCTGTTATAAACGATACAATAATGATAACGTGTGAGAGAGTAAGCGGAGGGTAATGAGTGGATGTTTGATTTGTTTCTTCAGATTCAACTCCTGCCATCAAACTATTTGACGGGTCAAGCTGAACCTTGCGCCCGTATCTCCACACATGATGAGCCCCTATCATTACAAAAGGCACCAGCAAAGCCGTACGTACCTGCCAGCCCGAATAAGTAGGCAAATCGGCCACTCCCTGTGCCACAACCACCGTATATTGGTTGAATGATGCCGCACCGTAACCAATTCCATATCCCACAACAATAATTCCTACTGCGGTCATCGTATCCATATTCATGGTTCTGCACAGGGCTGCCAGAATCAATACGAACGGAATATATTCCGCTGATGCCCCCATTGAACTTGAAGCCAGTGCAAAAACGAATACAGTTAAAAAAATAAGTGTACCCGGGCGCCCACCAAGATTTTCAAGAAGTCGCCCAAGAAGGGCGTCAATGGTGCCGGTTTTCCTGATGACCGCCAAAACCCCGCCAATAATAAACAGAAAAAAAATGATTGCCTGTGCATCAGCGAAGGCCCGCGGAACGGCAATAAACAAGTTCAGCGGATTCATAAATGAACGCTCCTCAGAAACTTCGAAAGTTCCCGGAATAACCACCTCTCTTCCGTTCACTATTTCGGTGTTGAACTGCCCCTGTGGTATAATCCATGTGGCTGCCAATGCTGCCACCATCAAGAAGAAAAGGAGGGTTAACGTATGGGGCACTTTAAAGTTCATATAGTAATGATCCGGTTGTTTTTTTAATGCGCAAAATAGGCAGGGAAGCTATCTGTTTCAAATCGGGTATGATAAGTTTTAAATCGTATTGATTTTGCTTTTTGATGAAATGAAAGGGTCGTTCGGGAGTAACCCGACATGGTTATCGGGAACTCCCTGATTGCACGGTACCGGGATATTGAGTTTTATTAAGTATTAAATTAAAAAATAAGATAAAGATATCCGGTAATAACTTGCTTTTTTATGACAGAATGTGTCCTGGCGTAATTCAACCTTCAATTCATTTTTACAACCGATTTGTTGATATCATCTCAATGAATGGCATTCACATGAACCAAAAGGGAGCTTCACATTTATATCATGATAGAAAGCTACATTTCAATTTAGGAGTCTTGAATCTTAAATAAATTATACTAATGCCTTAACGGAGGAAATAATGAAGGGAAAACATGTCTATACTTTTGGAAACGGATCAGCTGAAGGCGATCGGTCATTGAAACAACTACTTGGCGGCAAAGGTGCAAATCTTGCCGAGATGTCAACGATCGGCCTGCCTGTCCCGGCGGGATTTACCATTTCCACTCATGCCTGCCACTACTACTCAACACACGAACGCAACTGGCCTCTTGGCCTCAAGCAGCAGGTAAAGGATGGTCTGAAGTTTGTTGAAGATATTATGGGTACAAGGTTCGGTGATTCTAAACATCCCCTGCTTATGTCTGTGCGTTCCGGTTCTGCTGTATCCATGCCGGGCATGATGGATACCGTATTAAATCTTGGTTTAAATGACAATACTGTGGAAGCGCTTGCGGAGCATACCCAGAACGAACGTTTTGCATACGACAGTTACCGAAGGTTCATTGATATGTTCGGCAACGTGGTTATGGGAATTCCCCATGAACTTTTTGAAGAAGCTATCGATTCCCTGAAAAGTGCCAAAGGGATAACAGAGGATACAGACCTCACAACCAAAGATTTGAAAGAACTGGTAAACCGTTATAAAGCCGTTTATCGCAAAGCAACCGGCTATATGTTTCCCGGTGATCCCTATGAGCAGCTTGAGTGGTCAATAAATGCCGTTTTTGAATCATGGGATAGTGATCGTGCCATAAAATATCGCAGAATCAATCATATCACAGGCCTTTTGGGTACTGCCGTAAACGTGCAGGCTATGGTGTATGGAAATATGGGGGATGACTGTGCTACCGGTGTTTACTTTACAAGAAATCCATCAACAGGTGAAAATAAACTGTACGGTGAATTTTTAGTCAATGCGCAGGGTGAAGATGTAGTAGCCGGTATCCGAACTCCTAAGGATATCAGTGAGCTTAAAACATTGATGCCAAAAGGTTACGATGAACTTGAGCATTGGGGGCTCACACTTGAAAAACACTATGGCAACATGCAGGATATAGAGTTTACCATCCAGAAAGGCACACTCTATATTCTTCAGACAAGAAGCGGAAAAAGAACAGGACATGCTGCCATCAAAATTGCAACCGATATGGTTAAGGAAGGGCTGATTGAAAAACGTACCGCTGTGAAAACCCATGTAGAGCCGGCTCACCTCGATCAATTGCTTCACCCTCAGATTGATGCAAGTACCGTAGATCCTGAATCTATTATCGGAGTCGGATTACCGGCATCTCCGGGTGCGGCTGTCGGTAAAGTGGTATTTGAATCTGAAAAAGCGGAAGAAGCAGCCCTCGCCGGTGAAGCCGTTATTCTTGTTCGTATTGAAACCAGCCCGGAAGACGTCGGCGGCATGTCGGCCGCACAGGGTATTTTAACCTCACGTGGCGGTATGACGAGCCACGCCGCCGTTGTTGCCCGAGGATGGGGCAAACCTTGTGTTGCAGGCTGCGACGATATCATCATTGACTATGAAAATGCAAACTTTACCAATGGCAAAATAACGGTTAACGAGGGTGACTGGATTTCTATTGATGGCGCCAGGGGTACAGTAATTTTGGGACAAAAAGAAGTCATAAAGCCTAAACTGAAAGATGATTATAAACTCTTTATGGAATGGGTTGATGAGTTCAGGGATATGAAAGTACGTACCAATGCCGATACCCCCGAAGATGCGCTGCGTGCACGTGAATTTGGTGCAGAAGGAATTGGCCTGTGCCGTACAGAGCATATGTTCTTTGGTGAAGAACGAATCAAGGCCATACGCCGGATGATTATCTCTGATCACTATGAAGCCAGAAAGGAGGCGCTGGAGCAACTGCTGCCATACCAGAAACAGGATTTCATTGAGATTTTTAAAGCCATGAAGGGCCTGCCCGTAACCATACGGCTCCTCGATCCCCCGCTTCACGAATTTTTACCGGATGATAAAGATGAAATGAATGCTGTAGCTGATGATCTTGGAATCCGCCGGAATTTATTTGCCAACAAGGTACGGTCTTTGAAAGAGTTCAACCCCATGCTTGGCCACAGAGGATGCCGTCTCGGTATTACCTATCCGGAAATTACCGAAATGCAAACACGTGCAATCCTGGAAGCCGCCATCGAACTCAAGAAAGAAAAGATGGATGTGGAACCCGAAATCATGATTCCGCTTATTGGAACACCCCAGGAATTCCGGGCTCAGAAAATGGTGATTGACAACACGGCTAAATTAGTATTCGAAGAAACCGGCAAGAAAGTACGCTATCGTGTCGGTACCATGATTGAAATACCAAGAGCTGCCCTTGTTGCAAGCCAAATAGCCAAAGATGCCGAGTTTTTCTCATTCGGAACCAATGACCTCACTCAAATGACCTTCGGTTACAGTCGTGATGATGCCGGTAAATTCCTTGGTGAATATATTAAGGAGGGCATACTGCAGGAAGATCCGTTCCAGGTTCTGGATATCGAAGGGGTTGGTCAACTTGTGGAAATGGCCGCGAAAAATGGTCGTTTGGAAAAACCGACACTAAAGGTTGGTATCTGTGGCGAACATGGCGGCGAACCCCGCAGTGTAACATTCTGCTATAAATTGGGGCTCGATTATGTCTCATGTTCACCGTTCAGGGTACCTGTTGCGAGACTTGCTTCTGCGCAGGCTGCACTAAACGCGTAAAAAATACGCTGATTCCAATACTGGCGGAGTCGCTTATAACCCGGTTCCGCCTTTTTTTATTGATTACTGATCCTGTACCGGATGATCTCTTCCAGTGTAATTTCAGGCCCGCGCTCTTCCTTTAACCTTTCAATTAATGCAGGGGTTACCCCTATCCGCCGCATCCGTAAAAGCTGCTCGGTAGTCACATCCCTGTAACCCAGGTCATGAATATTACTCGTGAAGTGTGCCGTAAGTCCTGAGCGCCTCAGCTCAATGTATTCGTCAATTGAGAGTTCATATCCAAGCTCCATCATCATAGCCACAAATGCCGAGCTTACATCTGCACCCGCCAAACGAACAGCCTGGTCCAGTGTGAGGTCTGTAAATCCAAGAGAACGGATATTCGAGATGTATGTGGCAGTTACACCCTCACTTCTCAATTCACGTAAATCATCATGACTCAGGCCGGTATATCCCATCTCAATCATTGTCGTATTCATTCGATTCAGGAGGTCTTCACTGGGCCCGGTATTTATCACATTACTGAATACAGTAGAAATGGGAGGCGGATTAAAGGAGAAATCACCTATGGCCCTTTGCATTAAAAGTGCAGCCAAAACGATGACTGCTACAAGTATAAATCTGCCCTTTTTACTTTCGTGCCGGGGTGTCTGTGAACGCTCTTCAACGTTTTTATTCAATGATTTCGATAAATAGTTATCCAGTTTATCACCAGATTCTGACCGGAGATGATTCCGAAATTTTTGATCATTCATACCCATTTACAAAACCTTTCTATATTTCTATATCAGGTGAGAAAGTAATATTTTAATTTTTGACATTCATACATTTTTGGTAAAACAATAATAACTCTTCAAATTCCTCAAATACTACGTAATTACATACTCTGTGTTGCAATATACACTTTTAACACTATTCCCGATTAAATGAAATTTAACACAATCCGATATCTGCTATTTCTTCTGGCTATTTTATTTTATGCATGTGATCAGTCTCCCGAACCCAACAACAACAACTCAGTTGGAAAGGTTGATGCTGAACAACTGCTTTCAGACATTGAATATCTGTCGTCTGATGAACTTCAGGGCCGGTTTCCGGAATCGGATGGTAGTATCATGGCTCAACGTTTTATCATTGACCGTTTTCAATCTCTGGATCTTTCATCTTTTCATGACGATTTCAGGCATCCTTTCACAGCGACAAACTCCCGTACCGGTCAAACATTTGATTATGCATTAAATCTGATCGGTTATGCAGAAGGTCGAACGAATCCGGATCGCTTTATCGCGATAACGGCTCATTACGATCATCTTGGAGTGATGGATGGTGAAATTTATAATGGCGCAGATGATAATGCATCAGGCACCGGAGGGCTCCTGGCAGCGGCAAGATACTTTTCTGAAAATCAGCCTGATCATTCCATATTATTTATTGCCCTCGATGCAGAAGAACAGGGTTTACTTGGAGCTTATGAATTTGTCAACAATCCCCCCGTACCATTGAATCATATCGTTTTGAATGTAAATATGGATATGATCGGCGTAAATTTCGAAAATGAATTATATGCCGTTGGCACTTATCATTATCCATTTTTAAAACCTTTGATTGAAACCGCAGCTTCAGGTGCGCCGGTAAATGTACTTTTTGGATACGATTCGGCCGACTTCTCGCAGGACTGGACGATGTCATCCGATCATGGCCCTTTCCATGAAAAAGGTGTGCCTTTCATCTACTTTGGCGTAGAAGACCATGAACATTATCATCGGCCTACCGATACGTTTGAAAATATTAATCCCGAATTTTATGTCAATGCAGTAGAAACAATTATTGACATACTGAAATATCTTGATCTGCATCTTGATCAAATATCCGAGGCATCAGGACGATAAAGCCGATTCTTATGTTGATTTTGTTTGAGTATATGAATGGTATTTTTTTTTATTCTTCCACTCCGTCTGCTTTAGCTGATGAATCAGCTAATCTATTTTCATTGGGGGTTCAGCCTTGTATGGCCAACGATTTATTCAAGAGATTTACTCATAAAATACATTAGAGTTTCACCGTACGAAAACCCAGCCCTTTCATACAAATTTCGGGCACGATTATCATGGCGGACTTCAAGTGTTATTTTGCTGCAGTTCTCTTCTCTGGCTTTTTTTTCAACCGCGTCTAATAAGGCACTTCCTATTCCTTTCCCCCGGTATTCACTCAGGACGGCAAGATCATGCAGGTTGATAATTCTGGATGCACTAAAAGTTGAAAAGCTATAAAAACAGTTTGCAAGCCCTGCCACCTCTCCATCCAGGAATGCGATAAAACAGATACTACCCGGAAATTTCCTCAACTCATCCGTCAATTTTTGCCGAGTGGAGTCTGACAAAGGTCTACCAAGTCCCATCGGATCTGATGCATACGCATCCGTTAATTTCAGAATGGCGTCTGTATGCTTTACATCAGAGAAGTCAGCCTCTTTTACAATGAGATTATACATAAAAAATATTGTCTATATATATAAGGATATCAGGTTGATTTTATCAAAAAATTATTGTCAATTAGAACCACTAATTAAACTATTAACCTAATTAAAAGAATTATGAAGAAATATGCTCTCCTCTTGGCCGCAATTGCATTTATGTTTACCGGTTGCTACCATGCACAGATTACGACCGGCTTGCAAAGTTCAAATGAAGTTTATCAAAAAGCCTGGGCGGCCTCTTTTATCGGCGGTTTGGTTCCACCAAGTATTATAAATGCTGAACAACACTGTACGAATGGGGTTGCACGTGTTGAAACACGCCACAGCTTTTTAAATATGATTGCACAGATGATAACATTTAGCCTCTATTCTCCGATGGAAATAACTGTAGTTTGTGCTGCAGCACCCCGGGCTGATGCTACAATCGAAACACAAACGATTGAAGTGGCCAAAAATTCAGCGCCGGATGTTGTTATTGAAACCTTTAACGAAGCCGTTAAACGCTCAGCTGAATCAAATCAGCCGGTGTATGTTTCATTTAAATAGATCTGCATTATAATCATTAAAAAAGGCCGTGAATGTGAATTCACGGCCTTTTTTATTTTATAAAAAGAGAACTAATAAAACGACTTATTGAACAATCAGCTTACCAACCATGCCGCCGGCAAAGTGGCCAGGGAATGTACATATATAATCGTAATCTCCTGTCTGATCAGGTACAGTAAATGTAATAGTATCAGTTTCACCGTTGCCAAGCATCCTCGTTGTTATGATTACCCTGTCTTCAAAATCAGGAGCAATGTATTCATTATCCCTGGCGGTTATGGATGCCCTTGCAAATGCGTCAACATCTGTTCCAAGATCAACAATAGCAAGATTGTGAGACATAGCTGTTGGAGGCAGGTTACTGATGGTAGTTAAACGGATTCGCAGCTCTTCGCCCGGCTCAGCTTCAATAGCATCGAGAAGCACATACTGGCCTGCCTGACCGCCGGTGCGCAAACCTTCTTCAGCTCCGCGAACTACAAACTTCATGTCGTCAGTTCCTATAATTTCAATGGTTCTTATACCATCATCAACAACTTCATCGGCTTGCTGGGCTGTCTCCTCACCTCCACATGCAGCAAGTGCCATAATGAGAGTGAAAAGAATGGAAATAAAAAGTAGATTTTTCATTTTAAGTAATTATGTATTGTTATTTGATTGCCCTGTTTCAGATTAACAACTATAAAAGTGTTAACATTCGTAGAGTTTATGGTTTTATACTTCATTAAGCAAAGATCTTATATCTTCGATCACTTCATCTGAGCGAAGCTCACTTCCGGGATAGTTTCTCCTGATTTGTCCATTTTTATCAATCAGGGTCACCCTATCGGTATGATCTATAAAATAAATCGGAGTATCGTCATCTGCAAAACGTGTTGGTGTTTTTACTGTAGCAATTTTGAGTTTTTCCAATAATGATTCGACAACCCTTCTTTCACCGGTGAGCAGCCGCCAGTTTTCCTGATTCAGACGATAATTATCAGCATATTGATAGAGTATCTGCGGACTGTCCCGATCGGGATCGAATGATATGCTTACAAGCATAAAATTTTCTTCCCCTTCCAAAACTTGCTGAACATCTCTCATATTGTAGGTAATCATCGGGCAAATGTCTGGACAATGCGTGTAAACATAACCTACGAGCATCACATTACCTTCATACTTACCGGGAAAGTTTACCTCTTCATTAAACTGATTCAGTAATATATACTCTGTGTCCAGAATATCTATTACAGAAAGGCGGTCGCAACCTGCTAATACAATAAGTATCAGCAGGATTGCAGCCGCTTTTCTAATAACCATGTACATGCTGCAGCTTATTTTCATAATTCAATCCTGTAATATAACACAGGGTTCAACCTTAACTTATTTACCTGAGTGGAACGGGGCTGTCAGGTGAATATGGTGGTGAGCCTCCGTATGTTGATTGTATCACGTCATAGATAACAGGTGTATATGAAAGTACGATTAAGATAATTGCAATAACAATGTATGGTTTAAAGTTTCGCAGCCATGTTGCCGGTTCATCGTGCAAGGGCTCAGAGATCGGGAATGTAATCACACCCTCCTCTTCTCTGCTTTTCGAAAATACTGTTGTAAAGAAAGATGTGATATACATCACAATTCCTACAAACATAATCACACCGCCAACAACGGTCATGTTGATATAAACCATCCAGTCTGCCTGAAAAAGAATGCTGTCAGGATTTGCATATGATGCGCCTGTATTGGTTCTTCTCGGCATGCCCATCAAACCGCCAATCTTCAGGCCATACGACATAATCAGCAAACCTATGGTATAAATATAGGGTGAAAACAAAGCCCATGCTTTCAGCCGCACTTCTTTATTCATCACCTGACCAATGAGATACAAACTGCCACCAAGAAATGCCAGCGTTACGGGGCCGGCAACTGTGAGGTGAAAATGACCCGGTACCCATGCAGTATTATGAACAATGGTATTCAATTGATAAGAGGCATTAATAATTCCGCCGATACCGCCAAAAATAAAGATTAAAAGGCCGGTTATCAGGTATGCGAAGAACCACTTTTCCTTATCGAAGAAAGGCAGTTTCCAAATCCAGCCGAAAAGGCCTTTCCCGCCATTCTTTTTGCCCGCATGTTCGAGAGAAGCGGCCAGTGTAAATGCTGTAATTAAACTTGGCAACGCAACGGCAAATGTAAAAATACCATGAAGCAGCTTCCATTGTGAACTGATTGCGGGGTCCATATACTGATGGTGAGTACCAACCGGAATGGAGAAAACAATGAACATCATGAATACCAGACGGCCGGCCATATCAGAATAGAGTTTGCCTCCGGCCATTTTTGGTAGAAATACGTAATACATTACGTAAGCCGGAAGCAACCAGAAGTATACAAGCGGATGGCCGAAGAACCAGAAAAGTGTCCTTGCAAGCATTACGTTTACCTCATCTATCAATCCCAATGACCATGGCAGCAGCATGAATAGAATTTCGACCGCTACTGCAAGAGTTGCAATAAACCATACAATAAACGTGGTAAACATCCCGACAACAGCCAATGGGGTTTTCAATCCTGCATTTTCCTTTCTCCATGTCAGATACATCGGAACCCAATTTGCAGAAGCTACCCAGGAACCGACAACAAGAAGTGTTAAGCCAATATAAAATAATGGATGAGCCTTCAGAGGCGGATAAAACGTGTAAAGAACCGTTGCTTCACCGATTAATGTCATGATAGCTGCCATCACGGACCCAACCAGCATCAGGATACCGCCTGTCCATGCAACTTTACTGTTCAGAGCCTTTTTTAATGAGTATGGAATCAGGGAGTTACCGAATGCAACCGCAAAAAAAGTAGTGAAGACAATGGCATTCAAAACCCCGTGAAATGTCAATCCTTTATAATAATCGCCCCCTACAAACGGGTCGCTCTGTATAATTCCTGCCCTGAACAATGTTTGCATAAGGCCGCCATATACCCCGATGAATAACAACACCATCGGAATTATCAGAAGAACAGCAATAAGTGTTTTATTTGATTTCGAAAATCGAAATGATTCTTCACTCATCTCACAATCCTCCTTCTTCGATTATAAACCTGCCTGCCATCGTATGGTGAGCAGCCCCGCAAAATTCATGACAGGCATATAAAAATTCACCCGGCTTGTTGAATGTAACCCGGATGTAATTAATAGCTCCCGGAACCGCCATCAGGTTCACATTATGCTGTTCAATTTTAAACCCGTGAATGATATCCTGAGAGGTAACATAAAGATCTACCGTTGAACCAACAGGAAGACGTACTGTTGATGGCTGAAAAGCCCACATTCTTGCCACCATTTGAAGTTCATACGAATCGGGACCCGTCTGGAAAAGTGTATCTGTTGTGAATGGATCCATACCTGTAATACAGGTTGGCACATCAATATCTTTTGCCATTGCCGCGTACATAATTGCTCCAAAGAAAACTACAAGGAGCGCACCGCTGAGAATTAAGGCTAATTTTTCTGATTTATCCATAATTTATACCCTGCTTAAAAGTTCGAAATACATTAAAAACCAAATGATTGTATAAAAAACAATCATGACTACAAAAAAAGCTACCGCCCCTTTTGGCTGAAAGTCATCAGCTTCATGAACTTCATCATGTTTCCCCATAAACACCTCCAAAATTAAATTTTTAGCGAATGCGGCAATAATAACGGTTTATTTATATAAAAGTAAAAAGATAACCTCATCTGAAAATAAAAAAAGCGCATCACTTTACAGTGTGCGCTTCATAAATAACCTTTTAAGAGTCGAATTTTAACGGACAGTAACCGTGCCACCTGATGTTCTTGCCGCGAGAAGCGGCCCACCTTCCCCGATTTTACCCCGAATATAGTTTCTTTGAACTTCTCCGGAAAAATTTCTCAATTGCATATCAACACGGCTCCCTCTCAATTCAAGTTCAAAATGGTCGCTTTCAGGAAGGTCTATCCTGATACTGCCGCCGCTTGTCTGTAGTTCAATATCATCCATAAACGTGTTGAATGAACCTCGTATACTGCCTCCGCTTGTTCTGGCAGAAATCTTTGCAGATATATTCTCGAGCCTTATGCTTCCACCGGATGTTCTGAACCCGGCTTCACCATATACCTCATTGGCTGAAATTGAACCGCCACTTGTTCTTGCCAGAATATTACCCGAGACTTTATCTACCGTAATACTGCCGCCTGAAGTTGAAACGTCAATATTACCCTCTACCTCTTCTACACGAACACTACCGCCACTTGTAGAAAGTTTTATTCCGTTATACAAATTTTCAGCCGAAACGCTCCCGCCGCTGGTCTTGCCATCTATAACGGCAAATTGTGGTGTGTATACCCTGAAACTGATGGAAATATTTCTCGGGCCACTAAAAATACCGGAACGTTTTCTTCTGGCTTCAGCTATGACGGTATCGCCATCTTTTCGAATGGTAATTTCAAAATCAGACAGGTCTGTATCCCCTGCAGAAAGGTATCTGGTGCCCCGTCTCACAAACATTTCAACGACCACCTCGTTTTCAGTGTGGCCTGTCACATTTACTGCTCCTCCCGATGTGCTGATATTGACATGCGGAGACCCGGAAGTTAAAAAAGTATCCACACGATAAGCACGGTCTGACGATTGTGCCTGCGCAAGGTTAAAGAGTGCCAACACAAAAATTACAACCGCCAATACTTTTTGAAAGAGTTTTGATATCATTTTGAACCTCAGAATATTAATTTATAACGTCGTGCAGACATACAAATATCTTTTTCATTCACTATTGCCTACGTTTTCATTAGGCTGTTGGTTGCAGTTTTGAATGAAAAATATCAAAAACTATGTTAGCCGGATGTGAAAAACTACAGAGTTCAGTATACTTGATCGCACTTATCAGCAAAATCCATCATTATGAAACTACCTTTTGCGTTGGCACAGCGCTTTGTTGCAGCTGAAAAATTCAAAGAGACGATTCCAAAAATCAAAGCTTTCAATGAAAAAAACATTAAAGTTACTCTCGACCTGCTGGGAGAGAATGTACAAGAGAAATCAATGGCCGATGAAACGGTCGATATATACATCCAATTGCTCGACGATATTCAACATGCCGGACTTACAAGCAGTATCTCAATAAAATTAACGATGATAGGGCTTGATATTGACGAAAACTATTGCCGGGATAATCTTTTCAGGCTACTTAACAAAGCGAGAGATCATGGATCATTTGTCCGTATAGATATGGAAGGTTCTGCATATACCCAGCAAACGATCGATATTTTTAAAGAAGCCTTTAAAGAATACGGTAATCACGTTGGCATTGTTATCCAGGCATATTTACATCGCTCTGGAGAAGATATCCCCGAGCTGGCAGACCTTGGCGCGGACATCCGTTTATGTAAGGGTGCTTATAAAGAGCCCGATCTTATTGCCATACAGAAAATGCCTGCGATCAGGGAAGCATTTAAGGAATACGCGAAAATTTTACTCGAAAAAACACCTTTTCCCCGTATTGCCACTCATGATGATGAGTTAATTAACTGGACACTCCATTACACCTCCGAAAATAATATTCCAAAAGAGCGGTTTGAGTTTCAGATGCTCTATGGCTTGCGTGAGGAAACAATGGAACAGTTTGCCCGGGATGGTCACCATGCACGAGTATATGTACCCTACGGAACCATGTGGTTCCCTTATTTTAAGCGCCGGCTGATGGAGAGAAAAGAAAATGTCTGGTTTGTTATGAACACCATGTTCAAAAAATAATCCCGCTCATGTGAAAACCCGGAATTTTGATATTGCTATCGTTGGTGCCGGCATTACGGGATTATCTTTTGCCTGTGCAGCTGTGAAACGAGGATATCGTGTTATATTGTTTGAAAAAAATGAACAGGCCTGCAGTGCTTCCGTACGAAATTTCGGGTTAATCTGGCCTATGGGGCAAAGTGCAGGGCCCGGCTATGAAAGGGCAATAAAAAGCCGTGAGTTGTGGCTTCAGTTAGCCAGGGAAACAGGATTCTGGGTCAGCGAAAACGGTTCCCTTTTTGTAGCATTACATGAAGATGAAATGCAGGTTCTGGAAGAATATCATAAAAATTTCGGTTCAGTAACTAAAATTCTCTCACCATCAGAAGCATCGAATGTGTCCAGTCACATTTTAAAAGATAAAATCAGGGGCGCCCTATTCAGTCCCCATGAAATGACGATAAACCCTCCGGAAGCAATTCAAGCCATAACAAAATGGCTTAAAAAAAATAACAATGTAGAGGTGAGAAACGGTGAAATGGTTTATGAAGCCGGCAACGGAATCATTCGGACATCCTCAGGCTCTTGGAAAGCTGACAACATTTTTATCTGTTCTGGGTCGGTGACCCATACACTTTACAGCGATGTCCTGAAACAACAAAACCTGGTTTCCTGTAAATTACAAATGATGAAGTTTCGGCCTGTGAGAGGCACATTTAATATCGGCCCGACAATTTGCGGAGGGTTAACACTTATGCATTACGACGCCTTCCGGCACTGCCCATCCATAGAAAAGATGAAAAAAAGAATCTTTTCAGAATTGCCGGAATATGTAAGATATGGGATACATGTACTTGTTGCTCAAAACAACTATAACGAACTGCTCATCGGAGACTCCCATGAATATGGCATAGAAATTGATCCGTTCATCAAAACAGAAATTAATAAACTGATTTTAAAATACCTTGATCAGTACTTCCCGATTAAAAACCTTGAATTAACCAACATTTGGTCTGGTATATACCTCAAAAATCCCGGTAATACTGAATTTGTTTACCGGGCTGATTCCTCCACTTTTCTCATTACCGGGTTCGGCGGCGGCGGCATGACACTGGCTCCGGCCTTTGCAGAGGATTTCCTTACATCACTTCGTACACCTTAGTGTCATCGTGGCTTCGTGGAAAAAAAGTGTCTTCTCCCAAAGAGATCCCTGCGGGGATAGCCAAACCCTTCCTGCCCTCACTTACTCTGTTAATCGGTTCGTCTGTTCATCTGTTAATCTGTTATTTATGGGTTTCCTCAGAACCATAAGATCCTTCACGACGCCCCGGTAAAAAGCACCGGGGCTCTGTTCAGGATGACA
>SKKO01000086.1 GCA_007123715.1 Balneolaceae bacterium
TCGCATTATCATCGGCATTTCAATTATTGCAGGGCTTTTTATACTTGGCTATTTCCTGAACAACTCCGTGAAAACGTTCAAAGGTTTTGAAAGATCAGTAACCGTAAGGGGACTTGCTGAACAGGAACACCTTGCCGATGTAGTGATTTGGCCAATACAGTTTACTTTGGCGAGTAATAACCAGGAAGAAATTTATCGTCTCCTGGAGGATAATGCCGAAAAAGTTATGGCGTTTCTGGCAGATAGTGGAATTAGTGAAGATGAAATTTCAGTAGATGTACCTGTGGTTACCGACCGTTCAGCACAGCGCTGGGGAGGAGATACGGGTGGACAGTTCCGATATGTAGCTTCCCAGGCAGTTACGGTTTATTCTAAAAATGTGGATCAGGTGAGGGAAGTGATGAGAAATGTGGGTGAACTTGGAAAACAGGGTGTCATTATTTCGGGTGATGATTACCAGTTCCGAACAGAGTATTTATTTACCCGGCTTAATGACATTAAGCCTGAAATGATTGAAACGGCAACCATTGAAGCACGAAAAGTAGCCGAAAAATTTGCGGAAGATTCCGATAGCAGACTCGGAAAAATCAAAACCGCATCCCAGGGACAGTTCAGTATATCCGACCGCGACAAGAATAATCCACATATCAAAAATGTAAGGGTAGTCTCTACGATTGAGTACTATCTTACAGATTAGAAAGGTGCAGAATTGAGGTATGTAACGATATGATACAGATTCCTCAATAAGAGGACATTTTTTGTAACCGTTATCTGACCTCTATTTTTTCCATAATTCTTCCATCTCTTCAAGGGTTTTACCTTTGGTTTCCGGAACCATTTTCCATACGAAAATAAGTGATAGAATACTCATGAAGCCGTAGAAACCATACGTTAGAGAACCGCTGAATTCCATCATGGCAGGATAGGTGGAGGAAATAAAATAATTGGCTGCCCACTGTGCGGCCACGGCAATCGCCACAGCCTTGCCGCGTATTTTATTCGGAAAAATTTCAGAAATAAGTACCCAGCATATTGGTCCCCACGACATCATAAATGAAGCTGTGTAAATAATAATAAAAACGAGTGTGCTGATTCCTATAATCTCGAAATAGGAAAGCGCAGAGATAGAAAACATTCCAAAAGCCATACCAACAGAACCGGTAATGAGCAGTGGCTTTCGTCCCCATTTATCAACCGTCATTATGGCAATCACTGTAAATACAACATTCACTAAACCCATGATAACTGTCTGCAGGAATGATGCATCGGTTGCAGCCCCCATGCTTTCAAAAATTCTCGGTGCGTAGTAAAGGGCCACATTGATTCCCACAAACTGCTGAAAAACAGATAGCATGATTCCAATAAAAATGATGGTTTTTCCGTATGAGAAAATTGCAGCGGAGGTATGCTGCTTAATACTGATGATGATTTCATCAAGAATTATACGGGCTTTGGCTGGTCCGTTGATTTTGGTTAGTATTTGCAGGGCTTCATCATTTCGGTTTTTCAGGGAGAGATAACGAGGTGTTTCGGGAACAAAAAAGAGAAGAATACCAAAAAGTGCGGCAGGAATGGTTTCAGAAAGAAACATATACCGCCATCCGGTTTCGTTGATCCATTCGATGGTTTGTCCGCTGGCAATAGACCAGTTTACAAAATATACTACCAGCATACCAAAGATAATGGCAAACTGATTCAGGGATACCAGTTTGCCGCGAATATCGGCCGGGGCTATTTCACTGATATACATAGGGCAGACTGCCGATGCCAGCCCAACCCCAATGCCGCCGATAATACGGTAGAAGTTGAACATTAGCAGCAAGCCGATCGTGGGTTCATCGCGGTCAAAAAAGAGAAACTCTGGAAATGCAGATCCTATAGCGGATATAAAAAAAAGAAGAGCGGCAATCATAAGGGTTTTTTTACGGCCAAAAGCGGTCGAAAGGATTCCCGAAATAATTCCGCCGATGATACAGCCTATAAGAGCGCTGGAGATGGTGAGGCCGTGGAAAATGGTACTAAGCCCCTGGCTCTGAATAAGGTAAACCTGTATAGAGCGTTCGGCTCCGGAGATAACAGCCGTATCGTAACCAAAAAGGAGGCCGCCAAGAGTAGCAATAAAAGTGATCGACAGAACAAATGCGCTTTGTGATTTCATCGAGAAAATTTGGTCCCGTATTATAATTCAGTTAGTCGGCAGAAACTTCAGGTTCACCCATGTATCTCAAAGCAGTGAGTTCATTTTGTGACAAAAAGAAAAAACGGAATATTTCAGGAATCTGAAAGTGATTGGGTTAGATAATTCAGAATTTTAAATTCATAACGGAATTATTGAAATTCATGGAGTTTAAGTATTATTAAGGTGTTGATACCGGTTATCAGATTCATCCCTATTTAATAAATAATCAATGCGCACTGTAAAACTCATCGAAATTGCACATGGCCGCAGCGGCGATAAGGGAAATGCAAGCAATGTGGGAATTATAGCCCGGCACCCGAAAATATACCCGTTTTTAAGAGAGACACTTACAGTAGAAAGGGTCAAAAAACAGATGAAGCACATCTGCAAGGGCAAAGTTGAGCGTTATGAACTGCCCAATATTGGTGCCCTAAATTTTATTCTGAACGATAGCCTTGGTGGCGGTGGCACTGTATCACTGAAGCTGGATGCGCAGGGAAAAACTCATGCCTCCACCCTGCTCAGAATGGAGATAGAGGTACCCGAAGAGCTGCTTGAGTTGGTTTAATTACAGGGATAAGGCTAATTAACGTGAGTTCGAAATAAAAGCGAAGGTACTATAAGTTCCTCTTCGAAGGGGGAAGAGGCTCTTAAGAGCCGAGGGGGATGAAATGCTGAGAGTTAATTGGATTTATTAAACCGCAAGCCAACAATCCAGAGATGGGACTCAATGGTCAAAACCCAGAATTTTGAAAGAAATAACAATCGATATTAGATAAATCTGTAAATAGTAAATTATGCTCATAAAGACAGTTACATCAGTTTTAGTTTTAGTGTTTGTAATTTCATTGTTAGGAGAAAGCAATGCACAAAATTACGAAAGTGAAATTGTGGTCTATGGGGCCACTGCAAGTGGCGTGATGGCTTCAATTGCATCTGCCAGAGAGGGTAATGAGGTCATGTTATTTGAACCTGGAGAGTATATTGGAGGAATGGTAACGGGGGGCTTATCTCACACTGATTATGGCAATCGAGCTGTTATAGGTGGTTTGGCATTAGAATTCTATCAGCGAGTTGGGAAGCACTACAACACACATGCATATCATTGGAGAGGGCCAGAACCACACGTTGGCGAAAAAATATTAAAGGAGATGCTTTCAGAAGCAGGTGTTATCATACATTTTAATAAGAGAGTGGATAAAGTAATAAAAGAGGATAAACAAATAAGAAAAATCAGGTTTATTGATGGATCAGAAGTTACAGCGAAAGTCTTTATTGATGCAGGATATGAAGGGGATTTAATGGCTAGATCCGGTGTTTCCTATTCAATTGGAAGGGAATCAGTAGATAAACACAATGAATCATATGCCGGCAGACAACCTGTAACCTTTACAAGGCATCAGATAGACGTGGGAATTAATCCTTTTATTAGAGATAGCGTTGTATATGGAGCAGAGGGAAATGGTGCTATTATTCCAATAGATTATGATACAGAGAATGAACCGAATGAACTTTTACCGCTAATTAATCCACGAAAAATGGTGCCAATTGGTAAAGGTGACGGTGGTGTTCAGTCATATTGCTTCCGATTAATTGCAACTGATCGTCCCGGTAATATGCTTCCTTGGGAAAAGCCAGAAAATTATGATCCCTCTAAATTTGAGTTAGCAAGACGCTATTATAAGGCAAATCCTAATGGGCCATCATTAATTGGCTTTTGGAGTAATTTGCCAAATGATAAAGGTGATATTAATTCAGGACCGGGAATTTCTACAAACTTATTGGATGGATCAAGTTGGGAATATCCAGATGCGGATTATAGTAAAAGAGATAGCTTATGGCAGTGGCACGAAGACTATACATTGGGGTTAGCATATTTTTTAGCAAATGATGAGTCTGTTCCTGATAGAATTCGAGAGTATATGAATTCTTTTGGATTGGCTAAAGATGAATATGTTGATAATAATCATTTTCCTCATCAACTATATATAAGAGAGGGTCGCCGCATGCAAGGAGAATATGTGATGACTCAACATGATATGATGAGTGATACCCTAAAATATGATTCAATTGGAATGGGTTCATATAACATTGATGTAAGAGAAGTTCAGAGGAACTACATAGAAATAAGTGCATTTCCAAACTTGAGATATGAAACTTATAATGAAGGCTATTTATCTATCCCGGTAGCACCCTATGAGATATCTTATAGATCTATTGTCCCAAAATTTCATGAAATTCAAAATCTAATTGTTCCGGTAACATTATCTGGTAGTCATGTTTTTATTGCATCAGTTAGAATGGAGCCTCAGTATATGTTGTTGGGACATTCGGCGGGAGTGGCAGCATCTATGGCAGTAAATAATCAACGAACTGTACAGCAGATTGATATTAAAGAATTACAAGGCAGATTAGAAGAACAAGGACAGGTATTATCATTACAAGAAAATATATACGGGGCTCTGAATCCTTCAAAAGAAGAAATAATAATAGATAACAGCATGTCTGATTTTGCCAGGATGTCTGGAACATGGGTAAACGCAGCGTGGAAATTACATCCGGAAAGATATGAAATGAATTATTTGGAGAGTCCAAAAGGTGAATCTGGTGTTTTTCAATTCAGGCCCTATTTCTTCAAATCAGGTAATTACGATACGTTTATTTGGCATCCATCTTCAAATGATTTTGACAATAATGTGGATATTAAAATTTATTCCAATCATGGAATAGAAACAGTAACTATTAATCAGCAAGATAAAGGTGGAGAATGGGTGCATATTGGAAGATATTCCTTTCAAGAAGGACAATCTCCGGCAGTTGAAATCCTTGCAAAAGAGAATGAGTATATCACAGCAGTAGATGCAATTAAGTTTCAGTATGTTGATTGAAATTATTAAGGCAAGTCACTCGGGGGATACTTAATGTCTCGCCTATCCCGGGGCGATATTCGCTTGCATTCGCTGCGCTCACTTTGCTCCGGGCTGTGTGCTTACGCCCTTCAGGGCAGGTTAAAATATCGAACACCGAATATTGAATTTTGAATATCGAAAATTTTCTTACAGGAGATTTACCTGAATTCAACAACATTGCCGTCTGCTTTAGCTGACGGTTTGAAATGCTTGCCGAAATCCAATCCCGAGCGATACTTTCTGAAAATAGGAATACCTTTGTCGAGGGATTCCTGGTAGAAGTTTTAACAGTAATAATTGCTTTTCCTCTAATCTGTCACCGGTAGCCACTAATTTTGCCCAAAAGCCTGCTCTACGAAGTTTTAACGTAGTTGAGCGGGCAACACCCTATCAGAGATGACATTAAAAAACTTCGTGAACCTTTGAGCCTTGTCCCAAAGGGATCCCTTCGGGGGTGCCTTAGTGGCTAAACCCTTCGTGCCTTTTCCTCGATTTATGAATCTGACATCGGTAGCCACTAATATTACCCTAGAAACCCGGGAACCTCCAAAAATGAACAGAAGCGGCGGTTAATGAACGCCGATGAAGTACGCCGGCTCCCGGCCTTTCAACAGATTATCCTTGTGGAGGGGGAGAATCCGATAGTGGCCAAAAGAATCCGGTACTATGAAGACCACCGCTTTTCGGCACTAACACCCACGCAACCAGAGGTGTTTGAAACCATCACTGAGCTTCCAAACCGGTTTCCCATTGATGATGATACCGGCACCATTGAAATGAAGCTACGCCGGTTAATACGCAGCCATGAAAGCCAGCAACCACCCTCAAGCAACGGCGATGAAAGAGAAGCTGAGAGGGAGATAGAGAACCAAAGGGAGAGGCAAGCAGAAGAGAGATCAGCCAAAGATGAACCTGGAGAGGATTATTCAATTACGATGTTTTAGGCCCCATACTGGATTCTAATGATGAGGACTTATCACGGGACATTATTTTGATTAAAATTCCTAGCAGAGAAAGGTGTTGTTTTTTATTTATTACCGGACAAGCTCTCTAAAATCTGTGTCGTGCAACATGCCATGTAAACGTCTTTTCTTGCAAATAACAGCTAATTGGAATATTCTGCGACAAGAAAAGCGATAACCAGGATGTCGTGGAATTATATGTTATGTTGCA
>SKKO01000281.1 GCA_007123715.1 Balneolaceae bacterium
AAAAATGAATCGAATCCACGGTCAAAGGGCCCGCCCGGAAGAGGTAAATTCACATCATACTGGCGATAGGCCGCTCGAGTGTTGGCGTCCTGCCCTGAAACCGAAGTTCCATCTGTGGCCTGAGACTCATCAAATCCAAGATGCCATTTACCAACCATAGCCGTCCGGTACCCTTGTGATTTCAACAAAGAGGCAATTGTCATCCTTCCTTCTTCAATTACCGGCTCATTCGGCCAGACACTTGTATCGGTGCGAAACGGATAACGTCCCGTCAGCAATCCATACCGGGAGGGGTGGCATAAAGCCCCCGGTGCATGAGCATCCATAAAACGTATTCCTTCACGAGCCAGTCCATCGATATGAGGAGTCGGAATTTTGGATTCTGAATTATAGACTCCCACATCGCCATATCCCATATCATCTACAAAAATGATAACAATATGAGGGTGTGCAGGGCCTTCACTTTCAGCATTTTCAACAGGGCCACATCCCATAATGTAAAAAACACAAGTGAATAGAACGGGTAATAGGAAAAAATTCTTGTAGTATTGATGCAATTTTCTGTGTGTTTTTATTTTAATCCGGATTAAGTGATAGACTTCCGAAGTCTTATAAACTTGCGAAAGAATACTTTACAGATTAAAATATTAAAGTTTTAAACAAATGAAGAAAAGACTTCGGAAGTCTTGTCGTCTATTGCTTAATTGGTTTTAATCACCCCAGGAATCGTCTTTATACTGTTCCTGAAGCTCAATGATTTTGTTTTTAAGTTGCTGCTGTATTTGTTCGTAGTCCGGATCGCCATACACACTGGTCAACTGATTCGGATCTGCTTCAAGATCAAACAGCTCCCATTCATTGTGATCGGGAAAATGGACCAGGGTATATTGATAAGTTCGCACCCCATAGTGGCGGGCCACACTATGCACGCGGGGCGGCCCTTCAAAATAGTGGTAATACACCGCGTCCCGCCAATCGGATGGATTTTCACCGCGTAATAATGGCACCATAGATCGTCCCTGCATACGGCCGGGAATCTCCGCACCGGCCAACTCCAGTATAGTGGGGGCAAAATCCAGGTTTTGAACCAGGTGTTCATTCACTGAACCCGGCACGATCCCTTTCGGCCAGTGGACAATCAGCGGCATGCGCATTGACTCCTCATAGATCCAGCGCTTGTCAAACCACCCTTTTTCACCCAGGAAAAACCCCTGATCACCGGCATAAATCACGATTGTATTATCATACAGGTTCTCACGCTTCAGATAGGCCATCAGCCGGCCCACTTCGTCATCCACTTCCCGTATCACCCGTAAATAGTCTTTCACATAACGCTGATACCGCCATCGAAGCCGGTCTTGCTCTGACATCTGATGATAGTTCTCAAGCAGATGATCATTTTCCTCTGCATACGCTTCTTTAATACGTGCAAGTTGTTCTTCGGTTAACCTGTTTACATCAACAAGCCGCTGCCAACTGCCATCTGAATCTTCACCTGTTTCCGGATTAACCGGCACCTTTAAATCCCAACCCCACTGCATGGTTCTCCCGATCTCCATATCCTGTTCACGTGCCGCCGTTGTTAAACCGGAGTAATCATAAAAAAGGGTTTCCGGTTCGGGCAAGTCCCGGTCACGATAGTCATCCAGAGCCGAACCGGGCAACCACTCCCTGTGGGGAGCCTTGTGATTGTAGATCATCATGAATGGTTTATCCCTGTCTCGCTGAAGCCGAAGCCACTCAAGAGCAATATCGGTAATAATCGGAGTAACATGGCCTTCATATTCAACAACACCGTGAGGTGTGCTGAAGGTAGGATTATAATAGGTTCCCTGGCCTCCGGCACCGATCAATACTTCGTAGTAATCATATCCCAGCGGATCTGACTTGAGGTGCCACTTGCCGATCATGGCCGTTTGATAGCCATGAGCCTGAAGAATCATCGGGAAGGTTTCAACATCATCGGGCATCGATTCCGCATTGGTGATCACGCCGGTAATATGGCTGTGTAGTCCGCTTAGCATAACCGCACGGGAAGGGGTGCAAATGGAATTGGTGACAAAGGCATTATCAAACCGCATCCCGGTCTCTGCCAGGCGGTCAATATTGGGTGTGGGTGTATGATCCAGCCGAAGACCGTAATTCAAAGCTCCGTGATAGGCCCCGATTGCCTGGGCAGTGTGATCATCGGAATACATGACGATGATGTTGGGCGGGTCAAAATCAGCAGTAGCTGGGTTATCAATCTCTTGTGTACAGCTATATATTACAAGAGTATAAATAAGTAAAAAAGCAACTATATGGTGGTATCCTAACTTGCAGGTCAATGATACTTGAGCTGGTGATTTCATTTTATTTGTAATTTATTTTACTAAAAAACCTTATTTAATCGGAATCATCGTTATAGTGAATGCCTAAAGGCTCCAATTCTTTTCTCCCTTTTTCCAGCCGTTACAGCATCTTTTCAACAATCTCAGGATATTCACGGGTGTAACTGAACTGTTCTTCCGGATTTTTCACTAAATTAAACAACAGCCCTGGATGATAGTAATGGGGTTCTCCAAAGCGTTCACCCTCAAAGCGGAACAGGCCTCCCCTGTAGTGAGAGCGCACCACAAATTTCCACTTCTGAGAACGTACGGCTGTAATCTCTTCATTATTGAAAAAGTAAAGATATTCGTGGGGAGACGTATTCGATCCCTGTAAAACCGGCATAATATTTTTTCCGTCTATAACCCGGTCATTGGGAATTTCCAGACCTGCCAATTCGAGCAATGTCGTAAATACATCAAAGTTCATTGATATTGCATCCGAAGTTACGCCGGGAGGAATAACACCGGGCCAGCGAACTATAAAAGGAACCTTAAATCCCCCTTCCCAACTTGCGCCTCCTTTTCTTTCGCGAAGTTCACCGGCACTGCCTTCAAACCATGGCCCATTATCGCTGGTAAAAATGATCATGGTCCGCTCATCGATATCCAGCTCATCAAGCACTTTCAATATCTGCCCAACACTCCAGTCAATTTCCTCAATCACATCACCATATAAGCCGGCTTTCGACCTGCCGATAAAATCTTCAGATGCATAAAGAGGAACGTGTGGCATTGGATGCGGCAAATAGATAAAAAACGGATCATCGTTAAAGATGACGATAAAATTGGGTTTTTGATTTAATTGTTCACTTTGTGCAAATGAATCGTTACTTGTAATCAATAGTGTTACAAAAACTAAAAAAAATAATTTTTTAAGTATTAAAATATAGTCCATGACAACTGTTGACAATTGAAAGGATTGTTTTTAAAAAAATTTATGAGTGTAATTATATGCTCATTATCTGTGCTCTGGCCTTTGCCAGGGAACAGCACCTCCGCTTTGAAGGTGTTTCATCATTAATGCATTGAGTTTCTGAACTTTTTCCGGATACTCATTTGCAACATTATTTTCTTCATAGGGATCGACTTCAAGATTGTATAATTCTCTGGGTTCAAAAGGACTATTTTGAAGAAGCTTCCAATCCCCAAGCCGAACTGCCTGTATGGTTAATCCGCCATAGCGCATCCCACCTTCACGTCTTGTGAAAAATAATGGCTCATCCCTGTATTTACCCTGATCCTCCCCCATTAGAGTTGGCAAGAAACTGACCCCATTAAGAGGCTCATCATAAGGGATCCCGCCAGCCTCCAAAAATGTGGGGAATATATCCATCGTCAAAAGAATTCTGTCTGAATTTGTCTCTGCTTCAATTTTCGCCGGCCAGGACACTCCTGTTGGAACTCTTAAACCACCTTCATATACGCTTTGTTTACCATCCCGATAAGGCCCAACGTTTGCTTCATCAGGTAGATTTCCTCCATTATCACTGGTGAACAAAATTACTGTATTTTCATAGGCTCCGGTCTCCTTGAGAGCATCAATCACCTGCCCAATACCATCATCCATATGTTCAATGAATGCTATCAAATTAGCCCTTGTTTCTGACAGATGAGGTTCCCGTTCCTGAACTCTATTTAACCATTCCTCAGGTGGCTGTACAGGAAAATGGGGGGCAAGCAGAGACAAAAAAAGAAAGTACGGCTGGCCGTGTTGAGAACGACTATGAATATAATCAACGGCCCATTCGGTTAATAAATCAGATGCATGTTCTCCCTGTGTATCAATTACCTTCTCATTTAAGCGCATGTAATTGATACCATGTCTTCTGTGCTCCCAATAATCATCCACCATATCTCCCAGCCAACCATGAAAATGATCAAATCCCCTTTCATTGGGTGTATTTGGCGATTCCAGTCCTAAGTGCCATTTGCCTATGAGTGCAGTATGATATCCATTCTGCTGTAAAATTTCCGGAAGTAACCTGACATGATTTGATAAATATCCCCAACTGTTATGCGGATGGGTACGGATTACACCTGGCACACCTACATAATCCTGATATTTGCCGGTTAACATAGCTGCTCTTGTAGGCGAACACACCGGTGAATTGGCATAAAAATTATCAAGGCGCATTCCTGTCTCGATGATGCTATCAATATGTGGGGTTCGTATATCTTCCGTTCCATAGTAGGAAACATCATGGTAGCCTTGATCATCGGTAAGAATGAGCAAAAAGTTTGGTTTTGGATTTTCAGCAGATGGGTTTTGGGTATAGCCAATCTCAAATATTAATGCGGAGGCCGTAAACAGTATAAAATTTACAATCGACCTCATGCACCTACCCCGTTTTGATGAACTGTTTTTGGTAAATAAACCATAGCAGATTTATTAGTTCATATTGCTTCCAAAGTATTCCATTGTCAAACAAATATGAACTGTTATTACAATTTAAATTTTTTGTTGTATCGGCAACATTACCGTATCTCAATATCAATATGTTCATACCAGGGATCTCCGGGATGAATGTTTGGCCAGGTGTCATCTTCATAGTATTCCTGTAACCTGTAGAGCCTTTTCTTCAAATACTCCTGTATATCTGCATACTCCGGGTTATTATAAACACTGGTCAACTGATCGGGGTCCGCTTCCAAATCAAACAGTTCCCACTCTCCATGATCGTGAAAATGAGCCAGGGTGTAGCGGTCGGTGCGAATCCCGTAATGACGGGCTACGGCATGCCAGCTTCCGGGCAGTTCCGGGCCTTCATAATACTGATAATAGACCGCATCGCGCCAGTCAGGTGGATTCTCTCCACGCAGCAACGGTGCCATCGACCTGCCCTGCATTCGATCGGGAATTTCCAGTCCGGCCAACTCCAGTATAGTGGGGGCAAAATCCAAATTCTGCACCAAATGCTCACTGACCAATCCCGGTTCAATACCATCCGGCCAGTGTACGATCAGGGGCATACGGAAGGACTCCTCATAGATCCAGCGCTTGTCAAACCACCCTTTTTCACCCAGGAAAAAACCCTGATCCCCGGCGTAAATCACAACCGTATTATCCTTCAGGTTTTCCCGCTCCAGATAAGCCATCACCCGGCCCACTTCATCATCCACTTCGCGGACCACCCGCAGGTAATCCTTTACATACCGCTGATAACGCCATCGGGTAATCTCTTCATCTGTCATGTCGGCATAGTTGTCATACAGATATTGATTGTCTTTTGCGTAGGCCGCTTTGATCCGCTCAAGCTGTTCATCAGTCAGCCTGTTATTGTTAATCAGATTATCCCAGTCGGGGTTTCGTTCTCCCGTTTCAGGATTATTGGGAACTTTTAGATCACGCCCCCAAATCAGTGAATGCGGGCCGGATTCACGAATCTCCATATCCTGCTCATGGGCGGCTGTAGTAAGGCCGGAATAGTCATAAAACAGTGTGGACGGCTCAGGCAGATCCCGGTCCTGGTAATCATTCAGTGCCGGGCCAGGCAGCCACTCACGATGCGGGGCTTTGTGATTGTAGATCATCATGAACGGTTTTTCTGGGTCCCGTCTCAGCCGTAGCCACTCCAGAGCGATATCAGTAATAATCCCGGTAGTATGGCCATGATAATCTATGTCGCCGTCAGATGTTCTCATGGTAGGATTATAGTAGGGCCCCTGGCCATATAATACGCTGTAATAATCAAAACCCTGGGGATCATCTACGTTGCCTAAATGCCATTTGCCGATCATCGCCGTCTGGTATCCTGCCTGTTGAAGAAAAGAAGGAAATGTCTCCAGATCTATAGAAATATCCTCTGCATTGGTCATCACGCCGTTTTTATGGCTGTGCATTCCACTCAATAACACTGCACGGGATGGTTTACATATAGAATTGG
>SKKO01000060.1 GCA_007123715.1 Balneolaceae bacterium
TCGGTTCGTATTTCACTTGTCAGATAATCCTGAACAATATTCACCCACTCCTGTTCGGGATTCATTGGATTGTATGGGGCACCAAGATGCAGAAATTTTTCCGGGTGGGTACCCTGGGCAGGCATTTTGTACTTCAATTCCGCAGTCCATTTTCGAAAGTATCGCGCCCTGTTCTCCCATTTCAGTTCAGGGTTTAAATCGAGCTCCATCAGCCTGGTTGTTGAGCCGGCCTGATGTTGAATAACCATATTCCTGGCAACAATAACCTTGAGATTATTTGCCAGCACCTGTTTAATAAAATCATCCATTTCGAAATGACAGAGCCCATAATCTTCATCAAAGCGAACAGGCAGTCCTTTTTTGACCATGAAACAGCAGCTGTCAGCACGCTCGGCCAGTACAAAAGCTTCTTCAATTTCCGATTCGGGATTTTGTGCTTTGATTTTGGTTGATTCTACAGCAGGGACAGCAATCCCGATATCTTCTGCCACAGCAAATGCTTTTTGCAGTTCCTGAACACTATTGGCAGGCAATTCAACATCGTTGTGCATCACAAGTATAAAATTACCCCGGGCCGATTCCACTCCCTGGTTTACGGATGCGGCAAACCCCCTGTTAACCGGATTTGTTATAACCCGGATATTCAGAAATGATTTTTCCTGAAGCTGCTCCAGGTATTCAAATGTATCATCCACGCTGGCATTATCAATCACGATCAATTCGGTGAGGGCTGGGTCAACCGCCTCCCCGAGATGTACGAGAGCGGATTCCAGTAAACTTTTACCATGGCCGGTAGTGGGTATAACGATCGTTGTTTCGATGCGTGTTTTCGTTTCTTCCTGCGGATGTTCGCTATCCGGTTCCTGATCCTGTTTATGCTCAACCTGAATGGCCTTTTCTTCAGGCACATCTGTTTCACGGGATTGTTTCTGAAGAGTATATTTCAATTCGGCAGCCTCCACATGGCGGCGCAGTTTTTCGAGAGAATTGATTTTTAAACGAATGGCTTCCTGGTGTTCAGGATTCCTCTTGAGAAAACGGTTTATAATTTCCAGGGATTTACTTGCATCACCCTGTTGAAAAAATTGCCGTGCCTGTATCAGTAAATCATCATCCGGCACCCGGTTATTCATTCTGGATTCCACGTTGGCCAACTCCTGCAGAATTGGGTTTCGCAGGCCGGTCTCGCTGGTCAGCCTGAGTGCAGTGTACAGAAATTCCTGGATATCATTGTAACCTGCATGGGGCGACTGGTCATCCGCAATCACAAAAAACGGGTCTGTTTTTTGCCAGACATTCCCGCTTTTTAACCGAAATGCGAGTTCAGCTCCATGGAGCTGATCTAAAAAAGGGTTAAAGAAAAGCTGTTCATCAGGAATCACATTTCTGTTCCAGACAATGGCACTGTCATCGGGCAGGTCACCTTCATCAGCCGCGTTGATCCACTCCATGGGATCGGAAGGTAAATTAAAATCCATTACCCAAAAAGCACCGGGATCATCCTTGAAGCGCCTGATGGCTTCATTCAAAAGTGTTTCGTTCAGGCGATCGGCGCGCAACGGTGTCCAAAGCAGTGATCCCGAAGCATGAATAAGGGCCTCATTTAATGATGGCCCCCGGCCTGTACTTTCCTCATGAGTGTACAGATAAACCTTCTCATTTTGGCATTTGGTGATCGCGCGTTCAATAAATTGCGACGTAACGACATCGTTGGAATCATCAATGATAATTACTTCCAGGTTTTTGTTATCCATGGATAAAACATCAGCCAGGAGGGTATGGAAATACTCGCTTTTTGAGTGTGTTGTTAAAATGATGGATAGTTGTACGGAGTGTTTCATCAGAATTTCTATATTTTCCCAAATATACAATTAGAATGCTTCTCTATGAAAAGTCTTTAATGAAAATCGTTGTTATTTTATAGGATAATTCTGAGTTTTTATGATTGAAACGATCGGGGTGATATTGTGATTCATGAATGACTCTAACCAACGGTGTATAACCAGCCAAAAAAGTTATCATGCAAATACTCCTGCTTACTATTTTATTATTCGGATACCCGTTTTTTGCTGATGATACTTTATCTCATACTCCTGACAGGCTGGACGAAGTTTTTAATATTGGAACGGTTCAAAGCCTTATCATCCAAAAAAACGGGAAAGTAATGGATGAAAGATACAGAGGCAGAATCCACGGAGACTTGCCGGTTAATATAAAGTCTGCTTCAAAAAGTGTACTCTCCCTGCTGATCGGTCTTGCCATCGATCATGGATATCTTGAAGGCACTCACCAGACACTCGGAGAATTTTTCCCTGAATATTTTGAGAACAATCCCGATCCTGTTAAAGAATCGATTACCATCAAAGACCTTCTGACGATGCGCAGCGGTCTCGAAACAACGAGTTTCAGGAATTATGGCAGATGGGTAATGAGCAATAACTGGGTTCAATTCGCTCTGAATCAGCCTCTGGCTGATACCCCCGGCGAGGCAATGATGTACAGCACGGGTACATCACACCTGCTTTCTGTTATCATCACAAAAGCTTCCGGGATGAGTACCCTTGAATTTGGTAACCGGTATCTTTTCCGGCCTATGGGAATCCGTATCGGAGGCTGGGATCGTGACCCGCAAGGGTACTATATGGGCGGGAACAACATGGCAATGAGCCCGCGCGACCTCATCAAAATCGGTGAACTGATGATGAATGTTGGAACTTATGATGGGCGGCAGCTCATTTCACGAAACTGGATTCTGGAGTCGGTACAAGTCTATACAAAAAGTAATTTCAACCCTTATGATTACGGATACATGTGGTGGAGAAAACAGGTAGAAGACTACGAGGTTTTCTTCGCCTGGGGCAACGGCGGACAGTACATCATCATTTTACCCGAACTCGAGGCAGTTATATCCATCACTTCAACTCTGAGTACCAGTAATTCAAGGCGCTACCAGCGGGAAATCTTTCAGTTTTTGGGCGACGTGATGATTCCCATCATTAAAAACCACCCCGGATAGCTGCTCGCGCTATCTCACTAAAAGCATCTTTTGGTAGTCGGTTCTGTCTCCGGCTTGTAAACGAACGAGATAAACCCCGGACGCCAGCCCTATGCCATTGAACGGTACAGAGTAAAACCCGGGTTCATGTTCTGAATCTTTAAGTGTAAGAATAAATCTCCCTTCGAGGCTGAAAACATCAATTTTCAAGTGTGATTGAACCAGCACCTCGTAGGGAATAGTGGTGCTGCCGGTAAACGGATTCGGAAAGTTCGGCCGGAGCCGGCTCTCATTGATATCTTCAATCCGTGGCCCGGTATATGGTGACCCGAAAACTGCGATATTGTTAAAGCGTGTATTACCTGATGTGCCCGAAATATGGTCACCGTCAAAGGTAATTTTTACCCTGAAATGAGGATTATGGGCATGCCCTTTCACCTGTGAAAAATCGATGATCGCCAGCTCATAATCATCACCTGTATTCATGTAGCCGGTTGACAGGTTTTCCTGTGTCCATTCAGGTTCACCTGCGCTGAGTGAATAGTGGAAAATCATCTTTTCCTGGCCTGATGGGGTTCGCCGTGCAGCAAATGCCAATACAAGATCCTGAAATTCCTCAGCCGGGATGTGAAACATCAGGGCTGAGTTAGCGGAATGTGTTCGGGACGGGTTTCTGACCCTTAATCCTCTCATGCCGGAGGGTTCATACTCCAGTCCGTTATTGCCTGCCGGCTGATAATTCAAAGGAGTGGGATCGTCTACTCTATCCATAATTCCGGCGGTCTCATCCTCAGCTTGTGGCGGATAAGGCCGTACAGCGGGTTCAAAACTGAGTACACCGGTATATGCAGTGGAAGTGTAGGAAGAAAAAATAGTTTTCAGAGGAGTGTTGTTGGGTATTTCCGAATCAAAATGCCAGTAATAGAGCAGCTCCTTGCCTTCGCCGGCTCTGTCGGGTATCTTGGAAAAATTAGCTTTCATCTGAATACCGGGCCTAGGCCTTACACTGATCGTCTGCTGGTAAAATGGTTCGCCGCTGATTTCCCAATGTGAAAATAGGTATCCTTTATGGGGATGTGCCGTCAATTCTACCGGAATACCCGACATGTAAATTCCCTCCCAGGGATAGACGGCCGGGTTGATGCCCGGTGTGTTCTCTGTAAGTTGGATGGAATTCAGGCTCACATATCCCATATCCTTCTCATTCACATCAATGGTAATGACAGTCGAAAAACCCGTTCCAAATCTGGCCGTTATCTGGCTTCGAACATGCTGAGGCCTGAGTTCGGCAAATTCCATCCTTTCCTGTACATTCCGCTCCCAGCTGGTGTAGGTAGAAGGATATCCCCAGCGCTGTATGTGGTTCCTGATTTCATTGCGATACATTTCCCTGAATTGGCCGATGGTTTTTTTGACCCTTTCTTCTTTAAAGAGTGAGTTAAGCAGATCGAGTTGAACGTTGATGAAGTAATCCCTGAACTCCCGGTTTTGCATAAAACTGCGAAACATAAGCGTACTGCGGGGATGATTCGACCACATGATATTTTGTGTGGTGAGATAGTGGTTAAAAAGGTCGGCTGAATAACCGGTAGAACCCAGGTGTGAAAATCCGAAATCCATATCGAACATCATCCAGCGAAAACGGCCGTCTTTTTTACTGCCCCGGCCCTCAGGATTACCGGTGTAGCGCCAGTAGTCATTGTTATTGCCGGGCCAGTCAATATTCGAAAAATAGACCATGGCTGCGTGTATTTCGGCAAAATTCCGAACATCAACGTGACGCTCAATAAACTCCATCCCTCCAAGGCTAGCGATATTTCTGCTTTCCAGAGAGTCAAGCACTGCATTGAAGTAATCAGCGCTGCCATTTTTCACCTCTCCCACACCATTCGTTCGCGGCATATTGGCCAGGTAATCGATTTCGTCCTCTTTTACACCGTGATTCCGGTAGAGGTAATGTTGGTCATATCTTTCTCTCAGGTTTTTAATTCCCCAGTATTCTCCGTTGACATATACAGCAAAAGCCCTGAATTTTTGGGTATCGAAAGTAAGGCCGCTGGCAAGGGTTTGTGAGATGGCATCCATAAACATCGTAGTTTTTTGGAAAAAATCCTGTCCCGAATTTCTGAGTATCAACCGGTTATAACCGGTTTCCCCATCCTGAAACAGATCATACATGAATCGTGATTCACCGTATTCGCTGCGGGCATACAACCTGAACGTTTTTTGCGGCAGCACCCGCGAGCCTCCTCCGTGTATTCGTAAACCAATATTCTGGCTGTATACGGTGCCGTCAGTTTCAATGAATTCGATATGGGCAGGACGTTCCCATTCTGCACCGCGCTGATGATAGTTTGCATTTGGCCGCCCCCAATGGTCATTGTGATTCCATCCATTTTGGTTGTACACATCACCGGGAACATAAATACCGGTTGAATCGCTGAAGAGGTGCTCATAATTTGCAGTAATGGAAACGACAGGCATATCGTGATTTCTCGTTCCATCCAAATAGGTAGCCGTAACCGTTTCAGAAGGTTCCGAGCCGGACAGCCAGGCTTTAGCCCTTACAACCATCACTGACGGGCTGCCCGGTTCAGGCGGCCTCCATCCAAAACCGCGGGCATCGGCCTCAAAAGGGGATGTCCGGATAAACCGAAGCCTCTGGTCGGGCCGTTCATTGAATGGAACAGGCCCCAGATAAAGAAGGGAATTCCTATTGGGTTCGGAACCGTCGAGAGTATACCGGATTTCAGCTCCGCCGGGATGAGTGATCTCAAGCATAAAATCAGCATGCACATAACCTGAAGAGGCTGAAAAAACCGGTGGTGATACGTGTGGTGCGGAGGCAGATTGTGCAGATAATTGTAAAGTACTAATCAGCAGAAGTGCACATGTAATCTGAATGAGAATTGCAGTAAAAACAAATGAAGACTGCTTAGGTAACATAAATGCTCAAATGGTGCACAACGGCTTTTTAGAAATAAAAATAATCACATTTTAAATGTCTGTATTTTCAATTCTATGAGCAAATCAAAAAACCGGAAACCCGGAGGGAGTTTTTAGCCACTAAGGCGCCAACGTAGGCCGGAGAGCCCATGAATAACAGATGAACAGACGAACGGATGAACCGATTAACAGAGTAAGTGGGGGGCAGTTTTTCGGTAAGGCCATGTAGGCCGGAGAGCTTCTCCGGCTGGGAAA
>SKKO01000326.1 GCA_007123715.1 Balneolaceae bacterium
CCGGAGAGCCCCTGGAAAACAGATGAACAGACGAACGGATTAACAGAATAACAGAGTAAGTGAGGGCAGGAAGGGTTTGGCCACTCTCGATCTCCGTGGGAAAAGGCACTTAGCCACAAGGACACGAAGGCGCGATGGTGCACAAAGTTTTTTGTTGTCATCTCTAAAAGGGTCTTGCTCGCAAATGAAATTGCAATAGAATCTTGTCAGGTTCACAGGCATTTACGGGGTAATAAGGAAAAGAATCTTTTTAATAAGGAAAGTTAAAGATGAACAGACTGTTTGCGAATACAATGTTTTTAAAAATCCTTTTTCCTGCTCTTTCGATTTTTCTAATCTTTTGCAGTGATTCAACTGTTATATCAACGGATGTACCCGATTTGGAGCCAAATGAGGAGGAGCCTTATGAGCGGCCGGCTGATCTGCCCGGATTATATGTGGAAGAAGGAGGGCACAAAATTTATGATCGCTGCGGAGAAGAGGTCGTATTAAGAGGAATTAACCGCATGACCATAGTTCTTGATATTGATCATGATGAGAATGGTGAGCCCTATTTTAATGATTTTTCACTTCGCGAAATTGCAAAAACCGGGGCAAACACCGTTCGTATCATGTGGATGATGTGGAGAGATGCATATCTGGTGGAAAGTGCGGTAGCAACAGCGATTGAACTGGGGATGATTCCCATTCTGGAAATGCATGATGCCACAGGCAGATGGGACCGCCTGGATGAAGTGGTGGACTACTGGCTTCAGGAAGAGATGCTCAATATTGTACTTACATACGAAAAGGACTTAATCGTAAATATTGCCAATGAGGCGGGAAATCAAAACATCACCGATTCACAATTTTTGGACGATTACTCAAGGATCATCAGCAGAATGCGTGATGCAGGAATCAGAACCCCATTAATGATCGATGCAACAACCTGGGGACGTAATGTGGAACAGTTGCTGCGTGTTGCGCCTGATCTCATCAAGGAAGATCCGGACAGAAATCTGATCTTTTCCTGGCATCCGTGGGACACCGGCGAAAATGAAGCGGAACGGGTTACAAAGGCAATGGAAACCTCTATTGAAAAAAATATACCCTTTGTAATCGGCGAATTTTCACACACATCCGTAGGGTGTATCGGGCAAGTACCTTATCATCACATCATGGCTGAAGCCCAACGCCTCAATATCGGCTGGCTGGCCTGGTCGTGGGGCCCCGGCAACGGAGACTGTGAAACCATGGACATGACAACGGATGCTTCTTTTGAGTCACTTTTTGGCTGGGGCCTGGAAACGGCTGTGACAGACCCGAACAGTATAATAAACACCTCAATAAGGCCGTATTCAATAGTAACCGGCAAATGTAAGTAATAGCATCTTAATATAAATATGAAGGGAAATTACTAAATTATTAATCAGCGGATATTCCAACCTATTTTATGACTATTTATCCGATAAGGGACCAGTGGATCGTACGTTGGATTCGGTTGTCGGCATTACACTTAGTGCCGCTGATTATATTGGTGCTTTGTTCGGGAAGGGTCATTCATCTATCGGCACAAGACCTTCTCGAGCCGGTAATATTTTCACAGCAAGGGGGTTTCTATACGAATGAATTTGTACTGGAACTCTCTCATTCGGATCCAGATGTAACCATTATATTTTCTCTGGATGGATCTGATCCGGATCCCGGGCATCTTGGGGGTACTTTTTATACGCATATGGACCGGTACCGAAGTTCAGATCAGCAAAAAATTAAAAAGTCATTTCATTCGTACATCTACAATCCTGAAAATCCTATTGAAATTCGCGACCGTACAATGGAAGCGAACTATTTTAGCAGGATGCAGAGCACTTTTGAGCAGAACCACGAACCTTATTATTTTCCAATCGTTTCTGTCTATAAGGGTACTGTTGTACGTGCAAAAGCCGTGAAAGAAGTCTCTGTTACCAGTCCAATCGAGACTCATACTTATTTCATCTCATCAGAGGGGAGGAGACGATTCACATTACCGGTTCTCTCTATAGCCATCCGGGAAGATCATTTTTTTGATTATGAAAGTGGAATTTATGTGCCGGGAAAAATATATGATGAGGTCAATCCTGTAAATACCAGAGGTGATGCACAGGCAAATCATACACAACGAGGAATTGAATGGGAACGGAAGGCATCGTTGGAGCTTTTTGAACCGGAATCTGCCATTGCTGACCTTCGGCAGGATTTCGGTGTTAGGATTCATGGAGGCTGGAGCCGCGCACATCCTATGAAGTCGTTACGACTCTATGCACGCAGCGAATATGGAGATAACCGTTTCCGCCATCAGATGTTTCCGGATGAACCCTATACTGTCTTTAACCGGTTGATTCTGCGAAATTCAGGTAACGACTGGCCGGAAGCGATGATGCGTGACCCCCTCATGCAGGAAATCGTTAAACATATGAAGGTAGATACGCAAGCCTACCGTCCCTATGTGATCTTCCTTAACGGCGAATATTGGGGTATTCATAATATGCGGGAGCGTTATGATAAGCACTATCTCGCCCGGAAGTATGGAGTGAATCCCGAAAATATCGATATGCTGACCGGCAATGGCTGGGTACAGGAAGGCAACAACCATCATTACAGGCAAACGATGGACTATATCAGAGAACACGGTTTACAGGATAGTTTACATTACAATTACATCAATAGCCGGATTGATGTTGAAAACTATATTGATTACCAGATTTCTCATATTTTTGTAGCCAATACCGATTGGCCGGGAAATAATGTCGATTTTTGGCGCTACCGTACTGAATATTTTGAACCGGAAGCCCTGACCGGTCAAGACGGGCGATGGCGCTGGCTTATTATAGATACAGATTTTGGCTTTCATCTATATTCAGGTTGTGATCCGGACAATGATTTATGCACGCCACCTGATCACAATACTCTTGCATTTGCTGCGAGAGACGACGGACCCGGATGGCCAAATCCGCCATGGTCCACAGAGTTATTCCGGGCACTTCTAACTAACGAACAATTCAGAACCGAATTTATCACACGCTATCTGGATCAGTTGAATACTGCTTTTTTACCGGATAGATTACAAAAGAAGGTTATGGAAATCGCTGGCAACATTGAACCGGAAATGGAAGAACACCTCGAGAGATGGTTTGCAAGACAGAACTGGCACCATTACAGCCGATGGCTAAACCTGATTAATGAGAGGCTGCTCCCATTTGCCATACAAAGACCTGCTTATGCAAGAGCTCATCTGAGAAATTTTTTTGAGATTGGGATGCAGCATAAACTTACTGTGGATGTTTCAGATCCGGCGGCAGGTTATGTGCAGGTTAACACGGTTCATATAGCAGCGGAAACTCCCGGGGTGAGTCCGGATCCATGGCCCTGGTCTGGCATTTACTTTGAAGGTATACCAGTTGTATTGGAGGCACATGCTTTACCCGGTTACCGGTTTTCGCACTGGACTGGGGAAAACCGAAATTACCATCTACCCGTTTTGCGGCTAAATCTTACCGATCCTGAATCAGTAAAAGCCGTTTTTTATCCCGATCATGAGGCTGTGATGTTCCCCGGTGCTCATTCTCTGCGGGAAGGTGCCTACAAGTTGAATCAATGGCCGGCTAACAAACTTACCGAATGGCCGGAGCTGGAACCTGAAAGAGGTTATCCTGAACATATGGTTTTTGTTTACATGGACGAAGTAGATCCGGGATTAAATGCCGGTATTGCCGGTTATACGGAGGGAATATACAACCTGGATTCACGCACACGTATTAACGGACTTGGTGAGGGTGGTTTTGCTTTTATCAATACAAGTAATGGCAATGTTGGTTATCCGGAAACGAGACTGGGAGGAGCCATATTGGCAATCAATACGAGACGGATCAGGAATATCCAGGTAAAGTGGGAGGGTGGAACTGTTCGCCCAAATTCCAGGATATACAACCTTCGCCTGCAATACCGGGTTGGAAATGAAGGTTCATTTAAGGATGTGCTTGACAAACATGGCAATCCGGTGGAGTATAAGCGAAATGATCAAGCCGGGCACCGTAGCCAACTAGGGCCGGTAAATCTGCCTGAAGAAGCCGAAGATAAGGGGTATGTTCAGCTTTTATGGCGTTATTACCACAGCGGGATACGCCTTGATGACGAGAGCGGGCAGCGATCGAAAATGTCCGTGTCAAATATTCTTGTAGAAGGTTTGGACATATTGGATGAAGAACTGGACCTTATGCATCCGTCGGGTTTCTCAGTTTTTCAAAACTATCCCAACCCGTTTAATAGAACTACGATTGTTGGCTACGAGTTGCCCGAATCCAATGATGTAAGAGTAGACATTTACGACATGCTCGGCCGACGTGTGGAAACACTTGTGAATGAATTTCGGAATGCAGGGGCACATTTCATCCATTGGGATGCTTCAGATCAGGCGAGTGGTATGTATATTTATCGTATACAGGCTGGAAATTATGTAGAAATACGAACTATGACACTTGTGAAATAATATGAACCGGTTAAGCAGAATTCAATTTTTTTTCACTATGGGGACAGAAATTTTCATTGGGAAATGATCCCGGAATATGCCAAATGCCTGAATAAATGGATAAGAAAGCAGATTTTTAAAGGGTAAAAGCAATTTTTCCGGTATCATATATAAGGCGAAATGCTTGTGGGATGTGAAAAGATTTAAATTAGTCTGAAGCTTTATTATCTGACAGATCAGGTCCGTTGATGAAGATATAACAGGTGACATCAAAACCAATCATTCTTAAAAAATCTATACATATGGATATCAAAGTAAATGAAACACGCAGAGAATTTTTAAAGAAAACCGGATGGCTTGCAGCTGGTGTTGGAATTGCGGGTACATCGGCTTTTGCACCCCATTCAGGCAGGCCACAAAACAGTATTCCCCAATGGAAAGGTTTTAACCTGCTTGATTTCTTTGTGCCTGACCCGGAGCGTTCACGTCCGGCAACACAGGAAGATTATTTTCGCTGGATGGCAGACTGGGGCTTCGATTTTGTCCGGATCCCGATGGCATATCCCTATTATGTAGAATTCGACCGAAGCAGGCATATCAGGCCTGATGAGGTTTACAATATCAATGAAGCGGCTGTTGATAAAATCGACGAACTTGTTGCCATGGCTCACAAATACAACATGCATGTGAGCATGAACCTGCACAGGGCACCGGGTTACTGTATCAATGCCGGGTTTCATGAGCCATACAACCTTTGGCTGGATGAGGAAGCTCAAATGGCCTTCAATTTCCACTGGGAGATGTGGGCTAACCGCTATAAAAATGTCTCACGGGACAAAATCAGTTTCGATCTCGTGAATGAACCCGCCATGAGAGATGATCCGAATGATCAGCATTCCCCTGCACGTGCTATTCCGGGTGATGTTTTCAGGAAAGTGGCGAAGGGTGCAAGGGATGCCATTCACAGCGCGAATCCGAACCACCTGGTGATAGCCGGCGGGAATAATGTAGGTACAACTGTTGTGCCGGAGCTCATGGACCTGGGTATCGCAAAAAGCAATCGCGGATATTTTCCCGGACTGATTTCACACTACAGGGCACCCTGGGCCTTCGCGGATATTGACGCATTGCCCGAACCCAAATGGCCGGGACAGGTGGGCGACCGATATTTCAGCCGTGAGATGCTTGAAGAGCATTATGCGCCGTGGATTGATGTTGTAAAACAAGGTGTTGGCGTACATTGTGGTGAATTGGGCTGCTATAATCAAACCCCGCACGACGTATTTCTCGCCTGGTTCTCGGATACACTCGATATTCTTACTGAAAATGGAATCGGGTTTGGTTTATGGGAATTCAGGGGAGGTTTCGGGATTCTTGATTCGGGGCGGGCCGATGTGGAGTACGAAGAGTGGTATGGGCACAAGCTGGACAGGAAACTGCTCAATCTGCTGATGAGACAGTAGTTATGCAGAGGCCAAATTTTAATACACAATCTTCATTATGAAATTTTCTTCCCGTGTTTCCTCGCGTTGATTTAATGAGTAGTACTGCGTGTTTTTTCACTTCGGGGAGTATGAAGTTGCAAGGCAAAAGATAGGAAAGAGATCATAACACAGGAAGACAGATGCATGATTTGTGAAGTTTATTTTCAGAATCGATATAATTAAAACCATCAACATTTTTACCATGGAATGATGAAAACAATTGA
>SKKO01000121.1 GCA_007123715.1 Balneolaceae bacterium
ATCGGTTCGTCTGTTCATCTGTTATCCAGGGGTTTTCCAAGCCGGAGAAGCTCTCCGGCCTACGTTGCCTAAAACCTTCCTGCCTTCACTTACTCTGTTACTCTGTTTTTCTGTTTCCTCCCCCGCGTTTATACACCGCAACCTGCCATAACAAAGTTTTCTGATTGCTGATCTTCCGGAACCCCTGGTTGCTGATGATTTCGTTAACCAGTGAAGGAGAATGCAGATAGGTTTTGAACTCACTTTTACTGATACGAAACCAGAGGTTTATCAGCCTGAATCCAATTTTTGTAAACAGGTTCACTCTTGGATAGACCAGGGCGTAAACCTTTTCGGCTTTTATGATCGAACTTTCAAGCAATTTCTTCATGTCCGGATAGCAGCAGATCACCTTGTCGAGAGTGACGATATCTGCTTCGGGAAGAGACGGTGCCATGCTAGTGAAATCCCCGAAATAATACTCCGTTTTCGCATCGAGCCCCCGTTTCGAAACTTCTTCTTTTGAAACGGCCTGATAAGCCGTTGAGGCATCCACATTCACTGATTTCGAAATACCGTATTTAAACAATTCCAGTTGGATAGCGCCGATTCCGCCACCGATATCGAGCAATGTTTTTCCGTTTATCCCTGTTTTCCGGATAGATTCTACCAGCAGGTTGGTCTGCTTATCAGGGCCCCGGCGCATATATTTTTTCAAATCTCCGCGGGCGGTTCGTTCGCTGAAAAAATCGTTGGCATCCCGGCAGTGTCCGCAACATGACATGGTTTTATATGAAGTTTTTTTCTATGATTACAAGGATAACCGCAGTAAATAAGAATCTGCTGTCATAAAAAGGATTGATTCGTCGGCGTTAAAAGCCACATTGGATACAAATTCACCGGTTCTGATAATACCCAGGACGGTTGCATCCGGTTTAATAATCCAGACGCCTCCCGGACCCGTTGCAAATACAATCCCTTCCCTGTTCACCTTCATGCCATCCGGTAATCCGGGTGATTCACCCACGTGCTCTGTTGCGTCATAAAACAGGCGCCCATTTGCAATACCGCCATTCTCTGTAACATCATACACCATCCAGATCGCGCGGCCGGGATCTGAGTTGGCTACAAAAAGCAGGCTTTCGTCCGGAGAAAATGCCAGTCCGTTTGGTCTGCTCAGTTCATCTGTAAGTAGTGTTACGGTTCCGTCCGGATCAACCCGGAAAACTCCCTGGAAATCGAGTTCTTTAGTTGGATCGTCTACATAGCCCGCGAGGCCATAGGGAGGATCGGTAAAATAGATACTGCCGCTGCTGTGCTGAACGAGGTCATTCGGGCTGTTAAACCGGTTTCCCATGTATGATCCTGCAAGAGTGGAAAATTCCGGGGCGGGATTGTTAAGGGGAGCATCCATCACGGCAATTCTGCGATCGCCATGCTGGCACAGCAACAACTCACCGTTATGCCCGATAATGAGTCCGTTTGAACCGGTTTCCCCGCCTCTTTCCTCAGAGCCTGTATAACCCGATGGCTGCAGATAGGGAATAACCCCACTCTCATCTGACCATTGATAAATCATGTTATTAGGTATATCAGAGAATAGTAAAAACCCATGTTCTTCCACCCAAACGGGGCCCTCTGACCAATCGAAGCCCTCACCGATAATTTCCGGCAGGTTGTCCGGATTCAGGATGGATCCGAGTTCATCATCATGCATTTCGATGAAGCCTAAAGTTTCGGTTGAGGGCTCTGTATTGCGGGGAGAATCGCCGCAATTATTAAACATGAACAGAAGCAGAGTACATATTAAAATGGGTGCATTGCCTTTCATTCTTTCGCAGTTTTAGTAAAAAGTTAGGTGCCGATATTTTTTCAACTTCAATTAAAGCAGGTTTTTTTAGAATGACAATACGTTTCGGGTAGTTTTTTATGCTTAGGTTTGCAGGCAAAGACAAATAACGTACAGTAAAACTCAACACTAAAAAACTGCCACATCTTGGCCCTTTTCTGATTAGTATAATTTACTGTTCCATGTACAGAATTATGAATACAGAAATAACGTCCGAAGAGGAAAAGCGATACGAAGAACTCCAGCAGATGGCGCTCATCCATTTTGCGGCCATGTTCGGCCGGTACGAAGTAGTGAAAATTCTGGAAACATACGGGACATCGCTTCACCGGAAAAATAACAAAACCCGTTTTAGAATCATGCCGCTGCTGGCGCGCTGGATTGGAAATGTGAGAAGACTGTTTTGCAGTAAATAATTCTGCTAAGAAATTTGCCCCTTTATGAAATGAAATTCTATGGAACTACCCTTCTTTAAATATTATGACTGAGGTATTTACTGATCTTTGCGAGATTGAAAAAAAGATTATATCCAATTTAATCAATTATATATGGAATAATACCCTGTTTATTTTTGGCAAACTTACTTTAATTTAAGATTTGTAGATATTTTTATCTTAATATCTACGTTAGCTTCTGATTATTAACCATTCTTAATTTTTAAAAAAATTAATTTAAGATTTCATTTGATACATGATTAAATATTTTTATTGGTCAATTATTTATTTATTTTAAACAACAAATTGAAGGGGGAGAGTGAGCCCATCAATGAAAAAAACCGGTATTAGATGGAGGGAACTTGTTCATTGAAAGCTCTGACTTATTCTCCGGCTGCGACATATGATTATTCGAATTCTGTGAAGTATGATCATTGAGTTGTGCTGAAAGTGCAAATTCTCTCTCCAAAAATTTAATCCTCAAAAAACTACATTATGCAAAAATTTATAAAGGTCAATTCTTTTTTACTTGTATTGGGTGTACTGTTCCTTAGTTGCGATACCACAAATTCGCCCTATTCCGATGTGAGTAATAACTCAACAATGAAGGATGGCAGTCTTGCCAATCTGCTTGAAACTACGTATGAACTTAATGACGGTGACACACAAGGAGCTCAGGTGATTGTTAATCGTGTATATGAGGATGGTTTGACAACGTTTACCTATGTCGTTACAAATATATCAACCGCAGCTGGAAATCCAATTTTGAATGATTTTACACTTGAACTACCCTCATGTGCAGGTGAATTGGAAGGTTATACACCTTTCTCGGAAGCTGATTATACAGATAATAGAATTAGCTGGTCTACCGAAATTCAACCAAATCCCAGTGCGCCTAATAACACAAAAACCTATACTATTACCTATGAGGGCAACATACCTGCAGGTATGATTGATAACGCCACAATATCACAAAAGAATACAGAAATAGTATTTACCGGATCAGTACCCGGCCCGGCTTGTGTTCAAGACCAAAATGTAACCATTTCAGGTACTCTCTTTATCGACATGATCATAACAGATGGTATTTTACACCCCGGAGAAGCCGGTTTGGAAAATATTGAGGTAAAACTTTTACAAAATGGAAATACATTTGCCACTACCACCACTTCTGAATGGGGCGGTTACTCCTTTGATGTACCTGTAAGCTCTGGTAATTATACATTAGAGGTACCCGAAACACTGGTTGATTTTGTATACTATGAAATCTTCGATTATACACCTTCAACAGAGCGCCCGACTCCTAATACCTACTTAATAGGTACAGATTCAGAAGATGTATTAGAAATTAACTTCGGATATGTACTTAATACGGAACAGATGACCCAGGATCTGCTCTCAGGTGTGGTGGAAACAAATACCAAATCCTGGCAATATTGGGCCCTTCAATTACGAAATCCTGCTAATAATGAAAGGCTGCTTGGCAGAAACCCGAATATTGATTTCACAAAAGATGATTTAGTAGAAATTTTGAACGAAATTGAGGGTTTTTACCTTAAGGATCCATTTCAATTTGGCAGTATTAGTGGCACAAACAGGCTTAAGGCAGCATTAGACATCTTACATATGCGCGGCCCGTATGATGCAGATCTTAATGAACTATTGCGTGAACTGTTAACTGCACAGCTTAACGTTCTAAG
Source organism: Balneolaceae bacterium (assembly GCA_007123715.1). Classification (GTDB taxonomy): domain Bacteria; phylum Bacteroidota; class Rhodothermia; order Balneolales; family Balneolaceae; genus Rhodohalobacter. The sequence continues at coordinate 3,963 of SKKO01000121.1, forward strand.
CAAAGAACGGGGTGCATTGATCGAATACAATGAGAATGGAGATCCAATACTGAATGATCCTTTTAACACTGCGATCATAATATATGGTGAACAGGAAGCGTGCAAAGCATTGGTTGGCCCCGATAATTGTATCTTTACCTTTACACCATCAGGTGGGTCCTCATTTGCTCCAAATGTTAATGCTTTAAAAATTAACGGGGTGAGCACTTCAGGCACAATCTCTTATTCTTTATCCGGTACAACAACACTCAAAGCTTTCAACGGAACGGGCGGCATCGGTAGCAGATAGATAGATGTAACCATTATTTAGTGTACATTTGGGCTTCATGAAATGGAAGAAATTTATAACCATACCTGTTGTTCTGTTTGTCTTATGGAACACAGCTTTCGCTCAGGAACGCCCGGTAACAAATTATACCCCGGATAATGAAATATTAGCCCTGCCCTCGGCCATGGTAACGTATGTATACCAGGACCGGCAGGGTTTTATCTGGCTCGCGGTTTATTCATCCGGCCTCGTCAGGTTCGACGGGGCGCGGATGATTCTTTTTGATCAGGAGGACGGGTTGAGTGACCTGGGAATCTGGCAGGTTACCGAAGATTTAAACGGATACCTGTGGGTCGCGTCACATGATGGGCTATCCGTTTCGGAAAAGCCACTTTCAGCATATCAAGGCGGAAAAAGGGCGGCATTCACTTCAAGCCCCGGCGGAACCCCTCTATTGGATGAAGCATTAACCCAAAACAGAATTGCCGTCGATACATCCGGCCGGTTATGGGTGGGTACCTCTGAATACGGGCTGCTTCGGTATTTTATAGATGATGAGGGTGCAGTGCACTCTGATACGCTCTCTACAGCGCTTACAACAAACAAAGACCTTTCAGTAACATCGGTCCACGCGGGAGCAAACGGTTCCGTTATTGTAAGCCTCGAAGGAGGGATTCTTTACCGTTTTATTGACGGCGATACCCCACATATTTATACACCGGAAGAAATTTACGGCGGAACAGAAATCATCTCCGTATACGAAGATGATGAAACTGTGTGGGCTTACAGGCAGAATGGTGAAATTCTCATTTTTAATTCAGATTTAACAGAACCGAGAGTTATTTATGCGAGTCCTTCATCAAATATCAACGGCCTGTATCTTCTTTCAGATAATTCTGTGTGGGCATCAAACGGTGCCGGTGGTATTGCAAGATTTCATCGAAATACAGGTGATCAAATTAATCAGTATTCAAGGGCAACCGGCCTTTTGAGTGAGAATGTTTTTCATGTGATGGAAGACAGGGAGGGAAATATCTGGATTGCCCAATCAGGCGGTATTTCCAAACTGAGATATAATTACCGTGCATTTGAAAATTTCAGCTCAAATTCCATTGCAGGAGAGGCCCCGGCACTACCAACCCCAAGTGTAAATACCATTTTAGTTCCGGTTGATGAAAGTTCACCCTGCAGAATTTGGGTTGGCACCGAAGGGGGTGCAACATGCATAAAAGCGGACGGAAATACCATTTACATTACACAGGAAGATGGCCTTGTCGGAAATTGGGTGAACGGCCTTGCCACAGACTCATTCGGAAGAATTTGGGTTGCGACCACACAAGGGCTGAACGGTATCGCTTACAGGGAAATTGATATTGTAGCCGGTGCGGTAAATCGCAGAAATATTCGCATCAACGGCCGGCAGGCCTGGGTTTTTACCATACCGGACAGCCCGCCGTTTATCGCAGCCGAGAATTTGCCATTCAGAGATAGCGAAAGCGGCCAGGAGACAGAAAGCGCTTGGTTTCCCGGGCTTAGGAGTATATTTGGTATCGTTGATGGAATTATTATTGAATTAAATTCCACCCATGGCTTGCCGGTAACACTATACAAATCAGTCGCATTTGATCATGAAGGTTATATGTGGCTTGGTACTCTCGACAGAGGCATCTATAAAAGCACCATTCCCTTTGATACATCCCTTCTCCAATCTCTTTCTGCAGATGACCCTGACCCGGACATGTTTACCTTGTTTTGGTCCCGGGATAACGGAGCCCCGACAAATCACATTGAAAAACTAGTCTGGCATCAAGATTCCATGTGGATTGGAACACAGGAAGGCTTGTATGTAATGGATCCGGAAACGGCCGAAATCACAAAACATATCACAAGGGC
>SKKO01000165.1 GCA_007123715.1 Balneolaceae bacterium
TTCGGTATTTAATATCGAATTCAGTTAATTAAGATTTCGCATTCTGTTGAATACCGTGAGTATGTGACTTTACGTTCTCTATAAGTAAATCAGGATGACTATCCTCATTATGTGTCAGCATTTACCCGATATTAACTTCGGACATAATGTGGCATGCAAATTAAAACATTCATATTCATGCATCAACATTTTGCAACCCGCATCAGGTTTCACGCAACACTAATCCAACCAGTTCTGTCCGCCGGAACCCATTGTGAATAGCGTTGAGTGATGAAGGATATGGGATACTGCAGTTTAAAAAGATATATTATATATTAGTTTACGGATCTTTTTTTTCGGTTTATGGTTTTACGCTTAACTCAAAAGAGTGAACATATACCCAAGAAGTAAAATCTGCTAAACAGCATTTTTTTTAAGATTTCCAATAGTTGATCTTATTATTTAGCTTGTAATCATAAGATGTTATTTTGTTAGTTAGTAACTTTAGAATCCAAATAAAAAAATCATGGAAGAAAATATTATCAATGACCTGAATGATGAGCTTGAGAGTGTTTTGGAAGAAGGCCGGTCAGCACTTCGAAATGCCGATATTGAAGAAAAATTCAACGAGTTTAAAACCGAAACTGAATTATTGATCAGAAAACATCCTCTCAGCAGTGTGGCTATTGGTGTGGCGATCGGTTACCTGATTGGTAAAATTCTGAGATAAATCGATCCTCATGTCTAACGACCTACATACCACTGAAGACAAACAGGACCTGAAAGACGAAATCCACGAATATGTGGAAAAACGGGTTGAGCTTATTGTGCTAACGATCTCAGATCAAATCTCAATGATGATTGCCCACTCATTACAGAGGTTCATCGGATTTTTAATCCTCGTATTCGGAATGCTCTTTATTTGGTTTGCAATTGGATATTCAATCGGCGAAATCATTGGGAGTATTGGCGGCGGATTTGCCATATCTGCTTTACCGCTTTTCATTTTCGGATTTATTTTCATCAAAAGAAAGTCAAAACGACTGACTGAAAAGATTCAGGCGGGGCTGATGTCGAAAGTACTTGAAAATTTTGATAATGAAGAAGACAATGAATCCGAAGAGAAAAATTGACCAGAGACCCGGCAATAATAATGGTTATACTATGAAAGAAATTCGCTTCCGTAAAAAAAAGCTTAAGGATGATCTTGAACTCCTTGAAGGAAATTTTGAAAAAAGAGTCCATGATATAAGAGAGCGTATTTTAGGTCCGTTCCGGCCGGTTTTATTTATCAAAAAAAAACCGATGTATGCTATGGGTATTGCTGTCGTGGCAGGAATAGCACTGGGTTTTATAAATAAAGGCGGTAAAAAGAAAAAAAATATGGATCAGCAAGAAGTTTATTCTTCATCAGAAAGCAGCCCGGGTTTTACCGGTATTTTGTTTGATGAGATAAAAAGAATTGCCGCAAGGAGAGCCGCGTCCTATGTTTCCGATTTTGTTGACCAAAAGTTTTCTGAAAAGAAATAGTCCTGCGTCAAAGTCTTCACTGGTGCTGCCATATATTGCCAAAGGCATCCCATTGGGGCTGTATTCTGAAATGACCCAAGTCGGATGGCCAAAATATCCGTTAGAATAGCCTTATTTATTTCGCCCATTTTAAGACGGGCATCAGTTAATATTCACAAAACGGTTTAATTGGAATTTCCTTTAGTATTTTCTGATTCCAGGAGAAAAGACAGCCTGCAGTCCGGCGTTCCTGCACTTTTGTGGCAGAACCAAATTAGTTACTGAATGGATTCAGAACCGAATGCTGAACGAGAAGATACTCCATAAACAATGTTGAACTTAAAATATGTAACCTGTATTCCGTTACAAAACGCCCGTCATAAAGCCAGACTTTGTCATAGTATTTTAATAGGGTTAGTCTGAAATCATATCAAACGACCAGCAATTCCATACGTCTAAATAATGACGAAATTCTCTAAATGTTAAAATTCGTTTTTATTTAGAAAATGAGAGAATTTTTATTGAAACTCTGGTTACACTTCTACGTGTAAATTCATTAAATCAAACTACAGATAACTATGAAGCAAAAACTCATATTACTATCCTGCATGCTTTTTATTCCATTCCTTCTAAAAGCACAGCAACAAAACATAACCCTGGAAGAAGCCATACAAATCGCACTCGAAAACAACTACCAGTTAAAGCAGGCTGAAAACAACATCAGCCTTGCTAATACCCGTGTGAGAAGTGCACAGGCTGATTTTCTTCCAAATCTGAATGCAGGATTATCCGGCAACAGGAACGTTGGCCGTCAGTTTATCCAGGAAGATCTGTCTTTTGACGACAGAACCACATACAATCTTAGTGGCAGTATTAATTCGACAATTACGGTTTTTAATGGGTTCAGCAACATTTATAATTTACGCAGGGCCGAAGCAGACCGTTCGTCAGAAGAGCTTCAGCTTGAACGGTTAAGAGAAAATATTATGTTTACCACTGCTAGCCGTTATTTGCAGGTAGTGTTAAATGAAGAACTTTTGAAAATTGTGCAGAGCAACCTTCAGGCGACCGAAAGCCAGCTTGAACAGGTGATGGCTCAGGTTGAAGTAGGGGCAAGGCCTATTGTTGATTTGTATAACCAGGAATCTGTGGTTGCCAGCGACGAATTAACTGTCATTCAACGGGAAAATGCGCTTGATGTCAGCAGGGCACAATTAATCAGAATTATGCAGGACGATTCCATCACGGATATCGAAACCAGCATGCCTTCGGTTGATGAACTTTCCTTAATACCGGTTGAACTGGATCTGAACGATCTTATTGAAGCCGCGTTGACCCGGCGGAGTGATTTCAGGGCACAGGAGTTTGATATAGAAAGTAACCTGCAAAATTACCGAATTGCCAGAACTCTATATTTACCTACCATAAGTGCAAGTGCAGGAATAAGTGCCAGGTATAGTGACCAGTTTTCATTTATGGGTGAATCTATACCTTTCAGGGATCAGTTTTTTGACCAAAATGTTACTCGCAACTTCGGAATTAACATACAGATACCTATCTTTACAAGATGGAATAACAGAACAACGATACAAGCTGCACACGTTCAGTTACGTAACAGCCAACTCCAGTTGGATAATGTCCGATTCCAGATTTCAGAAGAGGTAAGGCAGGCATACAGTGACTATCAATCAATTGTCAAAGAACTTGAATCAACAGAAAAAGCACTGCGTGCTGCCGAGAGAGCTTATGAAACCGAACAACAGAGGTATGAAGTGGGGTCATCCACTTTAATCGAGTTGAATCTTGCTAACGCAAATTACGTACAGGCTCAATCGAACAGGGTGCAGGCAATTTATAATTTTGTATTCCAGGAGCAGCTGCTCGATTACTTTCTGGGGCAGCTTGATGCGTTCACCGAATTTTAACAACTAACACAATTCATATTTCATTAAGATGGCGAAAGATAAATCAGCAACGAAAAAACTACTCAGGATACTTGGTATACTTGTTGTGTTAGTCATTATAGGTGGTGCAATCGCCAAAATGGCTGGATGGTTAGACCGTGGTGACGGTGAAAAAGAGGTAGATACCGAAATTGCCGAATTGCGTACAATTACACAAATCGTATCGGCTTCCGGAAGGATACAACCGGAAGTTGAAGTTGTGATTCGCCCGGATGTTTCCGGTGAGATCATTGAGCTTACTGTGAAAGAAGGTGATTTTGTACGCGAAGGTGAACTTTTGCTAAGGATAAAACCCGACCTATACGAAGCCAGGATTGATGAACTGAATGCCGCACTACTTACCCAGCGGGCCAGAATGGAACAGGCCAGGGCTAACATGCTGCAAGCTGAAGTAGAATACCTGAAGAATAAGCAACTATATGAACGCAGCCTGATTTCGGAGCTTGAATACTTGCAGTCGTCCAATAACTACGAAGCACAAAAAGCCAATTTCAGGGCGGCTGAATTCCAGATCGAAAGTGCAAGGGCACAGTTGCGAAGGGCAGAAGAAGAATTGCAGCAAACCGTAATCCGTTCTCCCAAAAACGGAACGATTAGCAGGCTGGCTGTTGAACGTGGAGAACGTGTTCTTGGTCAGGCGCAAACAGCCGGTACAGAAATGATGCGAATAGCCAGGATGGAACAGATGGAAGTGGTGGTTGATGTGAATGAGAACGACATCGTAAATGTGACACTTGCTGATACGACTATCATCGAAGTGGATGCGTATCCGAATCGTTCATTTGAAGGTATTGTGACAGAAATTGCCAATTCTGCCGATGTGGCCGGAACCGGGTCGGCCGATCAGGTTACCAACTATAAAGTGAAAATAAGAGTTATCACACCTCATAATATAGATCACGCTTCAGGTGAATTTTTGGCTATGAATATCTCTGAAACCCCGGAAGGAAATTTTTCTCCAAACTTTAAACCGGGTATGTCGGCAACGGTTGACATCAAAACCAATACAGCATATGATGTGGTATCCATTCCCATTCAAGCGGTTACGGTTCGTGATTTTGCTCTTGATAAAACCGATTCTGATACAACTCATACAGAAACATCAGCAAGGCAAAGACGTACCGGTAACGGAGAAGATTTCCGAAGGGTGGTTTTTGTGAATGAGGGCGGTATTGCGCAAAGAATTGAAGTTGAAACCGGAATAAGTGATAACACCCATATGCAGATTATGAGTGGCGTGGATGCCGGGATGGAAATTGTAACGGGCAGTTACAGGGTATTGTCACGCGAACTGGAAGATGGCGATAAAATCATAGTAAGAAATAATTAATTAAATATTGGATTCCTGTATCATGGCAAAAAAAATGATTCAAATCAGTGATTTAACAAGACATTACCAAATGGGTCAAACATTGGTACGCGCTCTTGATGGTGTGACTTTTGATGTAGATGAGAATGAATATATTGCCATAATGGGGCCTTCCGGCTCAGGGAAGTCAACACTTATGAATATGATAGGCTGCCTGGATACACCATCATCGGGAGAATATATATTAAACGGGCATAAGGTAAGCGATCTGGATGATTCAGAACTTGCCCAAATCAGGAATCGGGAAATTGGGTTTGTATTTCAAACCTTTAACCTGCTGCCAAGAACAGATTGCCTAAGCAATGTAGAACTGCCGTTAATTTATTCCGGAATGAAAAGCTCCAAAAGAAAAGAGAAAGCGATCGAAACGTTAACCAAAGTGGGCCTTGCCGACAGGATGGATCATAAACCAAATGAGCTTTCCGGCGGCCAGCGTCAGCGTGTAGCCATCGCACGTGCCCTCGTGAACGACCCATCCATTTTACTTGCTGACGAACCTACAGGAAACCTGGATTCAAAAACCGGTGTGGAAATTATGCTTCTTTTCGAGGAACTGTACAGGCAGGGTAACACTATACTTCTGGTTACCCATGAAAATGAAATAGCAGAACACGCACGAAGAGTTATTCGCCTCAGAGACGGAAAAATAGAGACCGACGAAAAAGTGGATAAACCCGCACTTGCCAAAAGTAAACTTGATATGGCCGAGGCCGTGTAACAATTTTTACCGGTTATTTTTACGTCTGGAGTCCTGTTTTAATTTGCAAGTTTATGGTGTACAGACTGTACCTTGCAAGTTACGTGGCACTGAATGATAATGCCTGGCCGTGTTGGTAGTATACTAACTTGTGGCGCCTACAAACTATGTAGTGTCAGGCTGTATCTCAGGTATTGTATCCCGCGTTCTTATCCAATACAAAATCAATTTAGAGCCACATTTATACGGTACATTGTTAAATTGGTTGAGTACTTTGTTCCGAGATTTTTAGAACCTGCCGGCACTATGGTGAACCAACAATTAGTTTTTGTTGTTCATAGATCCATGCTAAACAGTAAACATTCTTATGACATAATAATTGCCGGTGCCGGAATGGGGGGCCTAAGTGCAGCCTGTTTTCTGGCGAATGACGGATATTCCGTACTCGTGTTGGAAAAGGCTCATGTTGCCGGGGGTTGCAGCTCTTCCTACTACAGGAAAGGCTACATTTTTGAATCGGGTGCAACCACATTGATTGGTTTTGATGAAAATCAACCGCTACAGCTACTCGAATCAAA
>SKKO01000331.1 GCA_007123715.1 Balneolaceae bacterium
AAGCGATGGAAGTGATTCCTTTGGTTGTTAAATCGTTTGATATGTATGATTCTATCTCGGTTACATCAGACACATAGGTTCTGAAAGCTTCTTTCACACCTTTATTGTTTTCACCAATTTTGTCATACGTACGGCCCAGAGCCGCCCGGCGTGCATCACTGCTTCGTTGAATTTCAGGGTTATCATATTGATTTTTATTTTTGTCCCACGCATCAAAATACGTTTTGCCATTCTTGGTCATCTCATCGGCGTTTTTGGCGAAATCTTTTTCCATTTTCTCAATTTTCGACACGTTATCTGAAAATAAATCAAACGCTCTTTTCGCATCCGCCTGGCCCGGCCTGGTTAATTCATCAAGTGATGACCCAATGGCATCGAGCTGGACAACAATCAGTTTAATATCATTATCTACGGTTTCCATGCTGGATTGAACATTTTCCGATCGCTGCATGCCGGTTGTTGAGCATGCGGCTGCTGTAATAAGTGTTACCAGAAATAAAATTGCCAATACATTACCCGGTATATTTAAACGTTTCATAGGAGTCTCTTTAAATTCCAGTTAACTGCTGGAGTGTTGTGAAGTTATTGTCACAGTGTAATATCATCATATTATAGGCTTAAACACTTACACACATTTGACCGTGCTTTACATAGATTACAGTTTATCCCTTTTTTAACCTGAGTCGATTTAAAATTGTGAAAACATTTCAAAATGTATCTAAGAATCTCGGGATACCGCTTTAAAACAGAAGAACAGACGAACCGAATAACAGGTTAACAGAATAAGTTGATAACAGTTTTGGCTGAAAGGGATATGTCTGGCTTTAAATACCTGCCAAAGCCATTTCTTTCCGGGTTCTTTCTATGGCCGCCTGAAGCCTCAGCAATTCAGTTTTTAGATGACTGCCATTACGCACTGTTTGATTAGAGAGAGGAGTAATGGATGCGATGCCATTGGTGGTTAAATCGTTCGACATGAATAACTGTATTTCATTGACATCTGATGCATATGTATGAAATGATTCTTTAATCCCGGTAGTTCTTTTTGAAACTTCATCATAAATGCGTCCAAGCTCTGCTCTTCGCTCATCACTTCGCTTCTGTATCTCAGGGTTTTCGTATTTATTATTCTCGTTATCCCATTTTGAAAAATATGTACTGCCACTTACATTGATCATATCACTGTGCTTAGCGAACTCGTTTTCCATTTTTTCAATTTTATCAGAATTCTCTGAAAAATTATCATAAGCTTTTCTCACATCAGGCTGACCCGGTGCAATTAATTCCTTGAGTGACGCATTCGTTTCTTCTAGTTGTACGACAATGATTTTGATATCACTGTCCACCAATCTCAAAGCTGTTTGAAGATCCTCTGAGCGTTCGATGCCTGATGTTGTACAAGCCGCTGCAGCAAACATTATGACGAAAGTTAACACTGAAAAAATTTGAAACTGCCTGGATAAATGTTTCATATTGGCACCCTTTTTTCCCACCGAAATTTTGGAAAATGTGTAATGTTACTATGTATACAATAATTTCATCAATTTGCTGGCTTAAGTACTTATAAAGCGCCGGATTTCTTTTACATAAATCACGGCTGCACCCTATCATCTACGAAACAGATGATAGGAATGGGGAAAAGGCTGGACACGTAGGCCGGAGAGCTTCTCCGGCTTGGAAAGCCCCTGAAAAACAGATTAACAGACGAACGGATGAACCGATTAACAGAGTAAGTGAGGGTAGCTTTTCGCATAATTCGGATTTTTCCCTGTCATCTCTCTTATTGTGTTTCCCACAGTTTGGGAAAAATTAAATGCTATCAACGACAGATTTTTAAATTGAAATTACCGGATAAATCTGAAATTACATGTTTGAACTAACAGATCTGGCGGGATAACCTGAAATTGTATTAATTGTATTATGACTGAACTGCATATCGTTTTTCTCTCGTTTATTCTTTATTTCTATGAAATAATCAGGGCTAAGTCCGGTAAGCTTCTCGAACTGTCTAATGAAGAGACGTTCATTTTTGTAATTGAGTTTCTCGGAAATTTCTAAAAGAGAAAAATTTTCATATACCAACAATTCTTTAGCTTTTTCAATTTTTTGAAATACGATGTATTGTAATACCGACATTCCCTTTACATCCGAAAAAATTCGTAAAATATTTTCATTCTTATATGAAAGAAGGTCTGCAAACTTCGTCTTTGGCAACTCTTCAGAATTGTGAACCACTTCAATAACGGTGTTTATTATTTTATCAATCAGCAAGCTCTCACTTTCACTCAGTAAGATTATTCCATATTGCTTCAGATTCTGTTTAAGCTCATTAAGCCGGTAGTCTGTAACCAGTTCCAGAAAAATGATAGCTCCATGAATTGAAAAGGAATATTTAATATTGAGTTTTTTCAATTGATCTTTCACGACATTTTTACATCGCGAGCTTACCATATATCTCAAATAGAGTCTCATGACTTACTCCTTTCTAACTTATTATTCTGTTCATCTTTTTTTTGAAATATTCCGAATGCCAATATTTCTGATTTCATCAGAAAAAATCAACAATTTCCTGTAGGTATGCATTACATTTGGCTGAGATAATTTTACATAAATTACAGATTTTAGTCTGTTCTGTATGACTGAATAAGTCAGGCTCTTATTTATCAAACGATGCTTTAATACACCATGCAGGCATATTTACTCGATAAGTAGGATATCTGTAACATCCCAAAAAAATTCTGTAAAACTTTGCCGGCAGCCTTGTGCTATTTTGAATGGGTATGTAAATGAATAAGCAGCAAAGTATGGCAATTGTCGAAAAAATCACGTTTAACAACCGATCCAGCCGGGAATTCAGTGAAACAGTGAAACAAAGAGTTAATCAGTACTTTAATGAGAACGGGCTTTCGCGTCATGCAAACCTGCAGATGGTTGTCAAGACAGTCATCATGCTTACTCTCTTCCTGGGCTCTTATGCATTGATTATCTCAGGCCTTTTTTCCTTGGGTACGATGTGGTTTCTGACTTTTCTGATGGGTATAGCCGCTGCCGGGATCGGGTTCTCCATATCGCATGATGCCCTTCATGGTGCCTACTCTTCCAGCAAATTTGTAAACCGCACTTTGGGGTTTACCTTCGACATGCTCGGGGCAAACGGATACATCTGGAAAATTACCCATAATATTATCCATCACACCTACACAAACATCCATGGGCATGATGAAGACCTTGAAGTGGCAGGATTTATCCGGCTATCCCCACATTCAGAATTCAAGATGATCCATCGGGTTCAGCATGTCCTTGCCTTTTTTGCCTATAGCCTGGCAATGGTTTTCTGGGTTCTCATCAAAGACTATAAAAATTTCCTGAAACCAAATATGGGCCCCTACCGCAACATCAAGCACCCGATTAGTGAGTGGATTATCCTGTTGATAACGAAAGCAGCAGTTTACACCTACATGCTTGTATTGCCAATGCTGCTGCTCGATATCACCTGGGTTCATCTGCTGATAGGATTCTTGACACTACACCTGACAACGGGATTGATTATCGGGATTATTTTTCAGCTTGCCCATGTGGTTGAGGAGACCGAACATCCGCTTCCTGATGAAAAGAATATGATTGATGAGCACTGGATGATCCACGAAATGGTTACCACAAATAATTTTGCCCGTGATAATAAGGCACTATGCTGGTTTGTGGGCGGGTTGAATTTTCAAATTGAACATCATCTGTTCCCGAAAACGTGCAGCATCCATTATCCGGCCATCAGCCCTATTGTGGAAGAGACTGCCCGTGAATTTGGCATCCCGTACAATCATCACAATACTTTTTTTGAAGCAGTTGCCTCGCACTACCGAACTCTCAAGAAATTCGGGAATCCGGAGTTGAAATACTCCGACGCCATTGAAGCAGGACTATAATTTGTGAGGGTATTTCTTTGACACCTCACATCGCAATCATTAAAACGCGATTATTTAACTGTAAAAAAATTGTCGAACCATATACCAGAAAAAGTGAAGTTAAAACTATTAATTTATATATCCTTAGCTCTTTTTATTTTTATAGCTTTTGGGGGGCTTTTTGCATTAAGAAGCCTCAACACAGTTAAATCTGTTGATGAGTCCAGAACGGTATATGTAGAAAGAACCGAAGCGGGATATCAGCTTATTAGAAATGGTGAGCCGTTTTTTATTCAGGGGGCTGGAGGGGATTCTCATTTCAAAGAGCTGGCAGAAATTGGTGGTAACACAATCAGAATATTTGACACGGCAAATCTGCAATATAAATTAGATGAAGCGCATAAATATAATTTGGCTGTGATAGTCGATATCTATCTGCCAAGATATAATAAAACGTATAATTCGTATGATGATGAAAACGAGAATGCAATTCTAAAACAAGAGATAAAAGAATTAGTTTATCAACATAAAGATCATCCGGCACTTTTAATATGGAATCTCGGCAACGAGATAAATTATCCCTTCGTTTTTAGAAAGAATGAATTTATTAACACATTCAATGAGTTAGTCTCAATCATTCATTCCGTTGATCCAAATCATCCTGTCTCAACTTCAATTGAAGGAGTAAGCCGAAAGGCTATGAGCAGCATTTACATTCATTCTCCCGAAATCGATCTTTTATCATTTAACACATTCGGCAATACAAAATTAGTTACCTCAAACTTTAATCAAATTTCTTTCTTATTCGGTTCTAAACCCTATTTTTTTAGTGAACTTGGCCCAGACGGACCCTGGGAATCAACTTCAACCTCCTGGGGCGCACCTATAGAGGCAACCAGTACAAAAAAAGCTGAACTTTTTAAAACACGAATGAACATCATTGAGGATAGTGAAGATGCGGCATGTCTTGGATCTTTGATATTCTACTGGGGTACAAAGCTTGAGCGTACTCATACCTGGTTCAGCCTTTTTCAAGATGGGTACAAATCAGAAATTATCAGTGTTATTGAAAGCCTGTGGAACCAATCAAACGCCTCCCCGGAGTTGGCTGGATTGGATTTCTTATTCATAAATACCAAGGATTCAAACAACAATATAAACTTTTCACCGGGCGAATCAAGACAGCCGAACATCTCTCCGAAATTAATTGGTTTGGATTACATGCTGGTCAATAATAGGGGCGCAAATGATAATATTATTTTTGCGCCGGGTGAATTAAGCCATGCAGAAATAATATTTCATGAAAATGGTAATGATAGTGTACGTATAGATTGGGAAATATATCCTGAAGCCTGGTATAGTGACACAAGTGAAATGGCAGTAAACAATTATAAACCCATTAACACTTTTGTCCAATTCGAGAAAAACAAAACAACTTTCCTTGCCCCAATAATAGAAGGGCCCTACAGAATATTCGCTTACATATACAATCAGGATGGTTTTTTTGCCACCACAAACACTCCGTTTTACGTTTTAAGGAATAAGTGAGCACCTATACCAACATCATTAAAGAACCGACACTGAAAGAAAAACTTGCGCTGAGAATTTTAATAATTCTTGGGCTGTTGAGTATTATCAATTTTTTCTATTGGTTCCTAACTCCGGAGTTTATTGATCACAAACTGCTTTACTGGCTGCTAATGGGACCTTTAGCATTTGACAGCTTCCGGATTATGTATATCTGGTACCATTACTGGGATATTTCTGTACCCCAAAAACCGAACCTTACAAAAGAGCTCACCGTAGATGTATTTACTACTTTTTTTCCCGGTGAGCCTTATGATATGGTGAAAGGAACTCTTCTTGCCATTCAAAGGATGAAATATCCTCACACAACCTATTTATGCGATGAAGCAGACGACTCGCATTTAAAAGAATTTTGTAAAAAAAACGGGATAAAACATGTAACAAGAGACAACCGGATTAATGCCAAGGCGGGAAACATCAACAATGCACTTGAACAGGCATCGGGAGATATTTGTCTGATACTGGATCCGGACCATGTGCCAAAAGAAGATTTTCTGGATGAGATTCTTCCCT
>SKKO01000238.1 GCA_007123715.1 Balneolaceae bacterium
GGTGGCGCGTGCTCCGGGGCACTTCCCCATTCTTTATTTGGCTCATTTCCCATTTCCAGCCTTAGTGTTCCTCCTCTCACCAACGTTTCATGTAAAAACCAGGGCCGATCCAGCAATTCACCATTTAGTGTAGCCGTTTGGATATATTTGTTTTCGTTTGAGTTATTTACAGTTTCAATTACGAATGTTTCACCCGGATAAAAATCCGGATTCAGTTGTATAGTAATCCTGTCAAAAATCGGGCTGCCAATTTCATAAAATGGTTCTGTGTTCACACCACCATCAACCGAAAACAGACCGATTTTCAGTAATACGGCAAGGGAGCCCATCAGCCCCTGGTCTTCATCTCCGCTATAACCACGCTCGTATGTTAAGTGGCTGTACACTTCTTCCACTACGCGGCGGGTCCAGTATTGGGTAAGCCAGGGCGCGCCAGTATAATTAAACAGCCAGGCTGTCTGCATGGTGGGCTGGTTTCCATAGTTGATGTAAACCCTGCGGTAATCTCGCAACGTTTCCATGGCATGGGCTATACCGGAAGTAAACAAATGCACTTCGGAATTTTCAAATGATTGGTTCAATTTCTCGGTAAATGCCTCTCTTCCACCCATAAGATTTGCGAGCCCGGAAACGTCGTGGGGAACCCACCATGTTGATTGTGCCGCATTGCTCTCAACCCACGGGCCGCCATACCTGAGGTGGTCAATGTCTTCCGACCATTCGCCATCCCTGTTTCTTGCCCACATCCAGCCTTTTTCATCATTCCACAGATGTACATAGTTTCCGGCACGGCCAGCAAAATATTCTTCATCTTCCGATTTTTCGAGTTTTGAAGCCAGCCTGGATAGCGCCCAATCCTGGTAAGAATACTCCAGTGTCTGGCCGGATCCTGCCTGGTGAAATCCGTATGATCGTTCATCAAGAGGCCATGGAATGTATCCCCTTTCCATATAGTCCTCCAATCCACCTCCAACTGTAGTTGTATGCTCATATCCGGTTTTGCTCATCAGCCCTCCCGGCATATGGTTCTTTCTCATCCCCTCATAGGCTTTTTCAATATCAAACCCTCTGATTCCTTTCATCCATGCACTTACGATAAATGGCGTGGTTGTGGCCCCGATCATCACATACGTATAGTTGCCGCCGGATGGGCCGCGCGGAATCAAGCCGCCATCATCGTACATCAGCAGCATCGAATTTACAAAGCTTTCGGTTACTTCCGGATAAACAAGGTGCCAGAGGGTATTGAGAGACCACTGTGCTCCCCAGAAAGAATCAGAATTATGATGATTAAACAGAGGTTTTCCGTCATGGCCCAGCGGAATTTGCCCGATTCTGCGTTCATCTCCTGTCATATCGAGGTAAGTACCGCTGATGTCATTCATAATACGCCGCCCCTGCAGCGCTTTCCATAAATCCGTATAGAACCGGCGGATGGCCTGCTCATCGCTGCCCTCAACCTCTATGCGGCTCAGCCAGGTGTTCCATTCTTCCTGCGAATCTTCCACAACGGCATCAAAATCCCAGTGAGGAAGTTCCTGCCTAAGGTTATTTCTCGCCTCATCAACACTTGTATATGAAATGGCAACTTTCATTTTCCGAACATCTTCCTCTTCGGTTTTAAATTGAATGTAAGCTCCCGTTCGTTCACCCTCAATATGGTCATCCACATCAATCAATTCACCATGCTGCCACGCACCGAATAATTCAAAAGGCTGATCAAATTCTGCCACAAAAAAGACCTGTACCGGTTTCGGCCGCCTTATTGTGGAATCCATAACTGCAAAACCTTCAAGCTCGGTACTGCTGATTTTTCTTACCGAACCCATTCTTGTATCGGAAGGCCCCAACATGGTAGAAAAGTCAAAATGAATATAGCTGTTTTCTGATTCGGGAAATGTGTACCGGTGAAAACCCACCCTTGTGGTTGATGTCAGTTCAGCCGTGATGTCATAATCGGCAAGAACGATTTTATGATATCCCGCCTGTACGATTTCGTCATCATGGCTGTATGAAGACCCGTAAACATCAGGGCCGAGATGACCTTTAAATTCACCGGTAGTAGGCAATACAGGAATTCCTGACATTTGCCAGGCATGGATATGGCTAAAAGCACGAATAGTATCTTCATGATAGCGATATCCGGCATTCCATGCACCGTCAACAACCATATCCGGACTCAGGTTTACCATTCCAAAAGGACGGGTTGCAGAACTGAAGAAAAACCAGCGTGAGTGTGCACTGTCAATCAGCGGATATACCATATCCACCGGCCTGAAATCTGATAATTCTGATGATTCAGTTTCCGGCAAACCGGCAGAATCACAACCGGGCAGACTCAACAGGATTAGTGCAATTGGAATAAATATAAATGCTTTCAATTAAGGGTACCGTTTATTTGAAGTGTAAAATTGACCTGAGCAAAGTACGAAATTTATCTAAATGCAAACTCTTAAAATGAGTGGGTCAATGCCGTTATTGCGGTCGGGGGATTGGCAGAAAGAATGTCATGGCCTCTGAGGTGCGTTTACGAAAAACTTTGCGGGCATCGTCGTGATATCCATCGCGCTTTCATATGATCGCTGAAAGCTTCATTTTATTTCACATATACCGTCTTAATATTCACAAATTCACGAATGCCAAAATAAGATAACTCGCGGCCATAGCCACTCTCCCTGATACCTCCGAACGGCAGACGCGGATCGGATTTTACAAACTGATTCACAAAACAGCAACCCGCCTCAATTTCCTGTTCGGCAATTCTCTTTCCTTTTTCAATATTTTCTGTAAATATGGCTGCCCCTAGGCCAAACGGACTGTCATTGGCAATCTCAATGGCTTCTTTTTCATTTCCTGCATTGATTATGGCGGCCACCGGGCCAAAGAGTTCCTCATCATACGCGGGCATTCCTTTGGTAACATTTCTGAGAATGGTCGGTGGATAGTACGCGCCTTTGCCATCCGGAATCTCCCCTCCCAGGATACATTCAGCTCCTTTTCTGATGCTTTCGAGTACCTGCACATGCAATTCATCCCGTAAATCGTGACGGGCCTGCGGACCAAGATCATTTTGCTCGTCAAACGGATCACCCATCTTTTTTTGTTTCATCAGGTTTAAAAATAGTTCAAGAAACTCATCCATTACAGTTTCCACAACAATAAACCGTTTGGCGGCAATACAGCTCTGGCCTGCATTAATCAGCCGGCTCGTTACACAAGTTTCAGCAGCTTTTTCAAGATTGGCATCTTCCAGAATGATATAGGGATCGCTGCCTCCAAGTTCGAGAACAGTTTTCTTTAGCATGGAACCCGCTTTTTCAGCTACCGCTTTACCGGCCGGCCCGCTTCCCGTGAGGGTTACCGCTTTCACCACCGTGTTTTCGATCACTGATGCTACTTCCCTGCTGCCGATTTTCAGTGTCCTGAACAGATGTTCCGGGAATCCGGCTTCACGGAAAATTTCCTCAATATCCAGCGCGCAACCCATTACATTTGATGCGTGCTTTAACACAGCACCGTTACCTGCCATAAGCGCAGGCACTGCAAACCGGAAAACCTGCCACAAGGGAAAATTCCAGGGCATGACAGCAAGTACCACCCCAATCGGACGGAAGGCTACATAACTTTGGGAAGCATCTGTTTCAATCGATTCATTGTTTAAAAATTTGTCTGCATTTTCAGCATAATACTCACAAACCCATGCGCACTTTTCCACCTCATCCCTGGCGCTCTGGATGGTTTTTCCCATTTCGAGGGTCATCCTTCGGGCATATTTCTCCTTTCCTTTCAGCAGTTGTTCCGCCGCTTTTTTCATCAAACCGCTGCGTTCTTCAAATCCTGTTTCAGACCATTTCGCCTGTTCATGGTCAACAAGACTCAGGATATTCAGTACTTCATCTCTTGTATGTTCATGAAATGTTTCTATGTTTTCGCCGGTGGCTGGATTGATAGAGGTAAGCATGTTTCTCTAATTTGATAGGTTTTCGATTTATTCGAATAATCCGGGATAAGGGTGTTTTGACAATTCATAAGGATAATCAACTGCCAACTGCCCCGTCTTCATATAACAGTGAATCATCCGGGAAAATTTCATGCCGGTTATCACGGTTCCCATTCCAGTACGTATACCATTTGAGGCTCAAGTTCACCGGGACGTTCATGATCGCGCTGGGCTGTTTTCTGCACAAAAAGATGCAGAATTTTGTCGCGCTGCCAAAGTTCCGTATCAAAGGTTGGTTCCCAGGCAAGTACCGGTGTGTCGGTAAGGTCATGTATTATCCATTCGCCGGTTGCAAGGTCATGGTTCACGGCAACCGACACCTTCCCGCCACGCTCTTCAGCCCGGAACAGCACATACGCTTTATCTTTCTCTCCGGAAGTATCCACGGCAATCTGGGGCCGCGAAATTGGTGGTGCCATTGTCCCTCTTCCAACCAATTCAAATTCGTGCGTGAGCTCTCCAACGATAGAAACATTCCACGCTTTTCCATCATGAAAAACCAGGTGGTATTGCGGCACCCGGCTCCCCTCAGGCCGCCAGTAATTTACGATATATGGCCGCCCCTCTGAGTCGGCTGCCATCGAGGTTTGATTCATCATGGATGAATTTTCCGGGATCCGGAGTGCAATTTCAGCTGTGGCCGGAGTTATGGGAAGATCATAAATTTCACCGTTCGACTTCTCCCACGTCCTGCCCCCGTCTCTTGACCGCGCATAGGCAAGATCATGGTTCGATTCAACCCCGCCGTGACGGCGCCAATTCCATGATATATGCAAGGTACCCTGATCGTCGACTGTCGTTTGCCAGTAAGGATTTACGTCACCCAATCCGTCAATCAGCTGCTCGTGGAGTAAGCTCCATGTTTGAGACTTCACATCATAATGATGAAGAACCTGTGCTCCGTCTCCCGAACGACCATGGCGGTACATAAAGAGAAGGTCACCATTAGGCATGCGGTAAAATTCCGGGTAGGTTACGGAATGCCCCGCTGCCAACGATCCGGGCAGCATTTTTTCACTCAGATTTAAAGAACCGGGCTCTTCACTTCGGGCGTAGTTCAGCGGGTTATTGTGATGATCCCACGCCATATGGAGATAACCTTCTCCGTCCACAGTAATACTGATAGAATTGTGTGCATCGAGAACATTGCCGGTAAATGGCGTTGTCTGTAAATCCCAGTCATTGCTTCCGATCGTTCGTTTGCCCAGAACCACGCTTCCTACAGAATCGTAAAATGCTATATATTGGTGTGGGCCGTGAGTGAATAAGGAATTTTTCCGAAAGATTACCGTATTGACGGAAGTGGCCGAATAGCCCGGCGCTACCGGAACAAGCCTTTGTTCTGCAATCTCATTGCCTGGCTTAGAAATCCTGTCGCTATCCGTGCAGAAGGTTAGCAGGCCGAATAACAAAAGGGGAATTGGGGAAAGGAAATATTTTTTCATCATTCCTGATGATAGTCATTTTCAGAGAAAATTTTTCCAGGGTGTTTATAAATCAATCAATGTGGAAAGTAAGCTCGGCGCGCAAATAGACGGAAGGGCACTTAGGTCCATTGGGTTTATACTTCTTGTAATCGGGTTCAAATGTTTGCGATATGATATCCTCATCCGTTTTTACCGTAACCTGAACCCGGGCTGATGTAATGTCCCCTAAATAATGGCTCTATACAGTTTTATATGGTTAAATAGATTCTGAATGCGGGATACAGGATGTTCAATGATTATGAGATATGCAGCCTAATCCGGGATATATATTCATTTCGCAAAGTACCGCCCATACCTATACCTATCTCAACTTCAGCATAGAAGCGTTGCAGGTGCTGCTACTATTAACAATCTCCGGTACAATAAATCCAATGTGGATATCTAATGATTCATATTGGGGCAACGGTACGAGAGCCAAACATCCATTAAATGGGCATGCTGGGTCTATCCTGCTCCGGCAGGAGCATCCTGTTTATAGATATAACAGAATGTGAAAACC
>SKKO01000230.1 GCA_007123715.1 Balneolaceae bacterium
AAATCGGATATCGCATATCGAAAATCGTATATCATCCAAACTGGGTTTCAATAATTAGCCCAAAAATTCTCCTGCATGCTTTCAATTTGTGTGTCATACGTTCATGTCACAAAGCTCCGGAGGAGCTCCCTGTTTATAGAAACAAAGGATGTTACCCCCCCCCCAAAGCTCCGGAGGAGCTACCTGTTTGGTAATGGCAACCCATTCAACCTGTAAAAAATTTGGCAGAAGTGATCGAATTCAGAGTAATTTTGATATCCGATTTGCGATATCCGATTGCAGATATGCGAAGTATTTACGATCGAAAATCGTATATCATCCAAACTGGGTTTCAATAATTAGCCCAAAAATTCTCCTGCAACCACATAAACCGGTTTAGAGTCAAAAAAATGTTATCATACTGTTTATCCCAAATCAGAATGAGTGTTTTCCAATCTATTTTTTGTATGGAAATATTGTCTTGTGTACATTTTCTATGATGGGACCGTTTTTATAGCATAAAAAGGATATCGGAAACTGACTTTACCGGGTTAATTATGTCTGGTTTTACACTGTGCCATTCAATTTTTCCGGATAACAAAGTTTAACATAAAACAGAATTAACATAAAACAGATAAGAAACCATGAAAAAAGAAAAGAGCCTTAAGTCTCTCAAATTATCCAGGCGCGACTTTGTAAAAGCATCTTCACTTACTGCGGGTGGCCTCTTGTTAGGTTCTCTGCCAATTCAGGTGAGTGCTTATGCAGCGGGGAGTGATACCATTAACGTTGCACTTATTGGATGTGGAGACCGCGGTACAGGGGCGGCCGTTCAATCCCTGAATGCAGACAGGGGCGTGAAGCTTGTAGCCATGGCAGATATACTTGAAGACAGGCTCACCGAAAGTTATAATACCCTCACTCAGCGTTTTGGCGGAAGTGAACAATTGGATGTTTCTGAAGACCGTAAATTTGTTGGTTTTGACGGATACAAACAGGCCATAGACCTCGCTGATGTTGTGATTTTAACCACACCCACATTTTTCAGGCCGCTGCATTTTGAATACGCGGTTAACCGGGGCAAACATGTTTTTATGGAAAAACCGGTAGCTGTGGACGCAGCCGGGGTTCGAAGGGTTCTGGAATCAGGTGAAGTTGCCAAAGTAAAAGGGCTGAATGTTGTGGTGGGCCTGCAGCGCAGGTATCAGAACAGCTACAGGGAACTGTACCGCCGGCTTCAAAACGGGGAAATTGGTGACATCATTGCCGGCAGGGTTTACTGGAACCAGGGCCCGTTTTATTTCAGGCCGCGTCAGCCGGAATGGTCGGAACTGGAACACCAGATCAGAAACCATTTCCATTTTATCTGGCAGGCAGGAGATCAGGTGCTCGATCAAATGATTCATAACATCGATATTGCCAACTGGTTTATAGGTGAAGTTCCAGTTTCTGCACAGGGAATGGGCGGACGCGAAGTTCGAACCGGAAAAGAGTACGGCCAGATTTTCGATCACAATTTTGTGGAGTTTACCTATCCGGGCGGCGCTGTGGTATCGGCGCAATGCCGCCAGATACCGGGTTGTTTTAATCTGGTGACGGAAAGGTTCAGCGGTACAAACGGGTTTTTGTCAACAGGCGGGCCCGAAGGGCCGTCGATAAGAGACCGGCAACAAAATAACCGGTTTAGGTATGAAGGCATGGATGATCCAAGCCCGTATCAGGTTGAGCATGATGAATTGTACGAGGCAATCAGAAATGGGCATAACATAGACAATACCGAATATGGTGCAAATTCATCAATGGCTAGCATTATGGGCTTTATGGCAACCTACTCGGGCCAGTTCCTCACGTGGGATGACGCCATCAACAGCGATAAGAGAATGTATCCGCATCATGATTTAAATCCGGAAGATGTAACATGGGATACCCCGGCTCCCGTGCAGCCATTTGAGGATGGATACTATCCTGTTCCTGTACCCGGAGAAACCGAGGTGATATAACGGAATAATTTCCGATTAACGAAAGCCCCTTTTTGAGGGGCTTTTTTATTTTATGTGAATAATCCTGGTTAATCAAAAAATGTATCAGAACGAATAATGATTTGAGATGGTTTTAAAATCGCTAAGTAGTTCATCGAATAAAGTTGATTCCATTTCGAATCTTCATTAAACTATAAAGCTTACAAGGAAGGCTCCGAGCCGTAATACTGCAACCAAATGATGTGGCTGTTTTGACTGATAAAACAAAGAAAACGCAAGACCAGGGTAACTATCTTTTCGAAAATAACTTCGCTTTTGTAACCCCTGAGGGAGAAGTAAAACTAAAAGAAAATAAACTTTTTGAGGAGAGGGTCATTGCTACGGTAGAGCCGGATTCGGTAGAAGAGAAAATTGAATCGCTGGAAAATGCTTTTACCCATCTTGAAGAATCCTTTTCTTCATTTTTTGACAGCCTGTCTGAATCTGCTGAACTCGATATCGAAGAGATAAAATCAACGGCTGGAACACTGATTGAAGAAGCAAAAAATGCGGCTGCAATCGGTGATTTTGAAGCTCTGGTTTCATCTGCAACTCAAAAGCTGGAAGATATTCTCAATAAACCGGAAACAGAATCACCGGCTGAAGAAAGAGAAGAAACAGCTGCTGCAGATGAAGAAATCATTGAGGATAGTGATGATGAGGAATCCGATACAGCCGAATTAACCGAAAATGTGGATTCGAAGTCAGAGAAAGAGCCTGTTATAGAGAATACCAACTATGATGAACCCGATAATAAAAAATCCGAACAGGAAGACGAAATAACGGATTCAGTTCAGGAAAGTGAGCCTGCGGAAGAGGATGAATCCAAAGTATCTGAAGAAATAGATACCAAAGCCTCCGAAAGCACGGTGGATGAAGAAGAAGATAAAGAAGAAGAAGAGACCCCGGAAAATTTTTACCGAAATCTTGCCAAAAAAGCTGAAACACTCATTGAAATAACTGATTGGGCTTATGCCACCATGGAGTTCGAAAATATTGAACTCCAATGGGAAGACGGCCCTGAGGCGGAAGGTGCAGATTTAAAACCATATCGGGAGAAGATCGATACCCTTCGCCAACAGCTTGAAGATAAAAAACGGGCTCATTACGAAGAACAAAAGAAAATAAGGGAGCAAAATCTTGAGAAGAAAAAAGACCTTCTCAAACAGTTGAAACAGATTATTGATGATGAAAAGTGGGCTCTGACCCGCGAAGTATCAAAAATCAGAAACCGATGGGATCAAATCAGGCCCCTGCCTGCCGGAGAACAGGAAAAACTGGATGTTGCTTTCAATCAGTATAATAAAACTTTTGAAGACCACAAAGTTGACAGGCTGGTTAAACAAAAACAGCAGGAAGAGGACAACCTCACCATAAAACTGGTGATCCTCGAAAAAATGGAGAATTTCCCTGAATCAGCAGGCGAAGATTCTGATTGGGACGACCTTGATAAAAAGCTTGGCGAATATGTGCGGCAATTCAGGAAAATCGGACGTATTCCCGTGGAAAAAAACCAGGAAACATGGGACAGATTCCACGCAGCACAGGATGAATTTCACAACATGCGGTTTAAATTTGATAAAAAATATCGCAAGGATGTCGAAAAATATTTATCACATAAGAAAAAACTGATCGATGAGGCTGAAGCACTTTTCGACGCCGACGACCTGTCCAAAGCGGCACGAAAAGTAAATAAGTTGCACCGTCAATGGAAAAAAACCGGAAATCTCCCTCAAAAAGATGAAAATGATTTGTGGGATCGGTTTAAAGCTGCAACAGATGCTTTTAATGAAAAGAAAGGCGACAACATTGACCAGCTGAGAGAGAAGGAAGATGAGAATTATGAAAAAAAATTAGAATTAATCAGGAAGGCTGATGAACTGAAAGATTCGGAAGAGTGGGAAGATACGCACAAGGAGTTCCAGCGCCTGATGGATAAGTGGAAAGGCACAGGGCCGGTTCCAAGGCGTAAATCCGGTAAAATCTGGAAAAAATTTAAGGGAGTGATGGATCATTTTTATGATCGTCGCAGGGATTTTTTCAAAGAGGTCAAAGAAGAGAGAAAAGATAATCTCAAAGAAAAAGAAACAATATTAGAACAGCTCAGGGATCTTACATCACACGAAAACCCGATTGAGGCAGTTGAGCTCGCGAAGCCTTTGCAGACGGAATTTAAAAAAGCAGGTTACGTACCCATTAAGCACAAAAATCGCATGTGGAAGGAATACCGTGAAATATGTGATACGATATACGACCGTTTCAGGGCCACGAAATCGGCTGCGGACATTGTAGGTAAAGGAAATGTAGAGCATTATACAACAGCAGATCTTACTGAAATCAAGAAAAAACAAGATCAGGCAGATAAGCTGCGTAAGGAGATCGGTAAACTAAGCAGTGAACTGATTCAGAAGAAAGAGTCGCTGAGCTACTTTAAGCCATCTGGCAAGGAAAGCCCGCTTCTTGATGAGATTAGAAACCGAATAGATCATTCCGAACAGGATCTCAATAAAAAAGAAGAAAAACTGCAAAAACTCGAAATCGAAATTGATAAAATAAAGCGGGATTCCTAAGGTTTTCTCAAGCTGTAGTGAAAATCAGTCAGATCTGGTAATTATGCAGAAACCGGTCATAGAAAGTACCTCACCCCAATACCACCACTCACACCAAAGCTTGTTGCTGGAATGAGATCCATGATAGGTGCAACTTCAAAAAACATGGATAACCTTGTAGATGGAAAAATATACTGCAATCCAACAGGGATGCGGGCACCAAAGTTAGGGTCATCTCGAAGCAGTGCTCTTGCCCCGATTCCATAAAAGAAATATAGAGTGCCGCTGTCTACGTCAAGATTGTTATGCACCAGGTAAGATGCATGAAGGTGTAAAGATTCATTTCGCCCAAAAGACCATGCAACCGCAGCATCGATAGCTGTAGATTGTGATTGCCAAAACTTTAGACTGATACCGGTAGGCTCACCGAGAATGATTCCGAGTTCGGTATTACCAGGCCTGTATTGTGCTTCAGCTTCCGAAAAAAAAGCAAACAGGAAAGTGACCATACACAATGAGAAAATAGGTTTCTTCATAAAGATTTATGTAAAGGGTTTACTTTCAAAAAAAATGGTTAATTAAAAAATAAGTTCTGTTATTTTTACAGTCCACAAGAAAATTTGTTTCATTTATAAAAAAGCCGTCCGGATAAAACGGTTTTCATAAACTATAAACTATTATTAATATAACCTGTTTGTGAGTGCAAAAAAACTGCTCATGGTATTCGTTAAAAATTCTCTGCCGGGCTATGTGAAAACCCGGCTTGCGGCTGATGTGGGTGCCGCTAAAGCGCTGGAGATCTATCAGCGGTTATTGCACCAAACTCTTTCGGTGGCTGCCGGTGCTGATGCGGAAAAAGAAATTTGGTACTCAGCCTTTATTGAGAAACATGATGAAGCGAATAAAAAGCAATTCAATAAGAAGTTACAACAAGGTGAAAGCCTTGGTGAAAGAATGAAGTTCTCATTTTATGAGGCTTTTGGAAATGGGTATCATAAAGTAGTCATTATTGGAAGCGATTGTCCGGAACTCACATCAGATATCGTGAACGAAGCTTTCCGTTTACTGGATTCAGCAGGCCTGGTAATAGGCCCATCAGAAGATGGCGGTTATTATTTACTGGGTACTTCCCGGTATATACCCTCATTATTTGAAGAGGTGGATTGGAGTACGGAAAATGTAATGCCTCAAACTCTGGAAAAAGCCAAAAAAAAATCACTTTCTGTTCGGTTTCTGCCCAAGCTAAATGATATTGATACACTGGAAGACCTGAAAAAAAGCAGATTCTTTCAGGATGGATAAAATTACTATCATTATACCGTGCCTAAATGAAGCTCCGGCACTCCCTGTGTTGATTGAGGCCATTCAAAAACACCAGGCTGGCTATATTGGTGAAATCATAATTGCAGATGGCGGCAGTACCGACAATACCCGG